>CAYGIZ010000048.1:0-3635 GCA_964350075.1 uncultured Candidatus Saccharibacteria bacterium
AAAATAGACTGCGATTTTTTGCAAACTCCTCGCGAATAAGACTTCTGTATGTAGCGTAGCGTTCTTCATCGCTGGATTGAAGAAGTAAGGTCTCATGGAATCCAACAGTAGATTTTTGTGCTGGTTCCTGATCAAGAAAGTTTCCTCCTGCATCCAAGACGGCTTTTGGAATAAGGGCCGAGAGTACACTTCCGACGCTCCCGGCATTGTAGTCGGCGATTTTCTGACATGCGGAGATAAAAGAGTTAGACAAAAAACTTTTGGATTCAAGCGAGTCAATCTTTTTTATACTGTATGATAAATTTTTCAGCTCTGATTTCAAATCTTCTGCTGGCTTGCTTTCCACAACCAGTCCCGAGATTTTTCTTTTTCGTAGCGGAATGGAAACCATCGAGCCCGGCGTAACATCCTGCTTGGTAAAATAGGTCAGAGTGTCTTTGGAGATGCCGCGACTTATTGGAATGACAGTAACTATTTTCATATAAGTCATTATACCGTATTCGCAAAATCTCTTTCTCACCAAAACCTTTTTTGACAGCCTATAAATCCCTGCTGGGATTTTGGTAATCTCGCCTACCCGGCTGCGAACTCTCAAAAAAGATTTTGCCTCGACGAGATTTTGTTAGTGGCAGGTTTGACAAAGTGCTGTTTCGGAGTAACTTAATCTGTGGAGGAGGTGTTATGGTACGCGTAGGAATAATCGAGCGGCCGGTATCAGGTCGAAATGATCTCGATGTGGCCCGAGAGAAAGCCGAGCGTTTGGTCGCCGGCTACGTTCACTACCCGGTGTCCGACTGGTCGACAATTGGTCCCGAGGAGCGTTCGGCTCTGGTGTCGGCGGCGGCAAGCGGATGGGAAGATCGCCCCGGCCATCAGTGCTACTGGAACGATCGTTTCTGCGTGGCGACGATGTGCCAACTGAGTTTCCACCGCCAACAGCTCGCGGCGTGGTGCCTCGTCAGTAACGGTATCGTCGGTTACTGGGAGTGGCGAACCCACGCCGGGTACCTGATGGAGGATGTGCTCTCGTCACTCGCCCTGATCAATCTCAACAGGATCGATTCGGACCAGCGGACCGAGGAAGAGAAGCAGATGGGATTGCGGCGGCAGATGTTTCATCCCGGCTATAGCCGCGCGCCGGACGTACTGCTCAAGAAAATCGCTCTTCGCTTCGACCTGCCGACCTCGTACTTCTGTCGGGGAGCGGTACTTAGTGACCGCGCTGAGGCGGATCGAGAGCGGTTCAACAAGATGTACCCCTACGAGAAGAAACCACTGTGATCTCACCGAGTACAATGTCAGTCGGTTCTGTGGAACACCGACTGACGAAGCCACGCATCGCGTGGCTTTTATCGTCTAGAATTTCGTTGAATCGATTTTCTCGAAGAGGCCTCGCAGGCGGAAAGCTGGTCTTGTCAACGTCTCTAAGCGAAGCGAAGAGCTCATTGACAAGTTTCCGCCGAGAACTAAGCGAACGTATCGCTGGAGGAGAGAGCGGCCTCTGAGAGAGAATCGATGAGAAAGAAATTTTAGACGAATTAAATCACTACTTGCATCAAGATATTTCCATCAAGTACATAAATAGAGTCTGCATCGAGTTTGATAAAAGAAGGACTCTGGCCTCTATATACTGGTATGAAGTTTTGGGTGTTTTCAGTGTCTATTTCTATAACATAAATCGTGTTCAGAGTGGAAAATATAACAGCATCATTCCGATCTTTATAAAAATGAACTCCTCGGATAACTGTATCTGGCTGGATGACCACAGTTGGTGTTGAGGATCCGGTTTGCGCCACGATCGCATTATCGTCTAGCCAAATTTTTACAGAGTTGTCAGCGGAAGTTATGGGAGAATTTTCTGTGGGTAGAGGATTTAGCACAATCATCCGGCGAAGCTTTGCGTATTCTGGATCCTTGTTTGTGATAATTTGCCCAGAGGTATTTTGTGGGACAAAAATAGGGGAAATGGAAACTTTTCCTCCGCTCGGTACAGAAATATTTTTGGTCCAAGGGAAATATGATTCATGCGAAATAATAATCCGATGATCGGCGGGTGAAAGTGTGACGCTCACAGGTTCATTATCTTTGGTCGTAGTAATTTTCTGATCATCATCGATAAAAATAGAAGTTTGGGAAAAGGGAAGAGTTACTTCCAGAGTGCCAACTTTTCCAATAAGAAAATTGCTCTGAAACCTGTAACCAGATCGGTAGGCGACAACACCGGAGACCAACAATAAAGCGGCTACTCCGACTATAATGTAAATTATTTTACCTTTTGCATTCCTGTCCATATCGGCTATTATAGTTGAATATCAAAGTAAGACAAGATTTCTCTAAAAAAACTATAAAAATCATGGGGATTTTCTCAAAAAAACTCGGTATTGACCTTGGTACAGCTAACATTTTGGTGTTTGTTCCTGGTCGTGGCATAGTTTTAAACGAACCCTCTGTAGTGGCCGTTTCAGAGGAGGACAACCGTATCGTGGCTATAGGTCTTGAGGCCAAGGAAATGATTGGCAGGACACCTGAAAATATTATTGCCTACAGGCCAATGAAGGATGGGGTGATCGCTGACTATCGAGTGACAGAGGCGATGCTACGATATTATATGGACAAGGCTTTGGGCAAATGGAATTTCGTCAAGCCAGAAGTTCTGGTTTCTGTTCCTGCTGGCGTCACTTCAACAGAGCGTCGTGCGGTTATCGAAGCAGCAATTCGTGCGGGAGCAAAAAATGCGTATGTCGTCAAAGAGCCGATTCTTGCTGCGATCGGTGCAGGAATTCCTATTCATGAAGCAAGAGGTCACATGATTGTTGATATTGGTGGAGGCACAACTGATGTAGCTGTCATATCTCTTGGCGGGATTGTTTCATCAACTTCTGTTAAATGTGCAGGAAACAAAATTGACTCTGCGATAACGGATTATATAAAGAAAACTTTTAATCTTGGAATAGGGGACAAGACCGCAGAAAATATAAAAATAAAAATTGGTTCGGCAATTCCAGTTGATGAAGAATTAGCGATTACTATAAAAGGCCGAGATTTTGTTTCTGGTTTACCAAGGAGTGTAGAAATTAAAACAAATGAGATTGTTAAAGCAATAAGTAAGGATTTGAGAGAAATGATAACGGCAATCAAGGCCGTTCTCCAAGAAACTCCGCCGGAGCTATCTTCAGATATAATCGATCAGGGAATTATTATGACTGGTGGTTCATCCCAGCTGCGTAATTTTCCCGAACTTGTTTTCAGGCGAACTGGCGTAAAGGCTGTGCTTGCGAAAGATCCACTGTATTGTGTGGCGAAGGGGACCGGGATTGCATTGGAGCATTTAGATACATATAAGAAATCTATAATCAGCAAACGTTAACAAGCTCGGGTCTTTTTGCCCAATCTCATCGTCTAAAATTCTCACAAAACCTTCACCGTACTACCAGTACGGCTCAGGATTTTGATTCGAATTTTATACGCGACCTTGGCCAAAAATCCTCCGAGAGTGGTAGCTCGATCTAACATTTAGAGTTTAAGATTTGAAATATTTGATTGTAAATGCTATCTTTTTTACCGGAGAGGAGGCCAACTTGAGCAAAAGAATTTGGAGCCTGGGGAAGTTCACCGTAGTGCAACCGATTAATCGA
>CAYGIZ010000048.1:3645-4842 GCA_964350075.1 uncultured Candidatus Saccharibacteria bacterium
GTTACTCAACCCGGTCCTCAATACGATCAAGGCTTTAAATACAACGGTCTTCATTGGGAAGCTCAGCCGGAAGGGAAGCCGTGGCCAAAAGATCGTCGTCTGCGACGTATTCGGGGTTTCAAGTTCGGCCACTTCACAGTCGTAGGGTACTGGGGCTCTACTTCAGCTGGAGCAGCGTATGTTGTTCGTTGTCTCTGCGGCCATTTTGAAACTCGCCAACACAAGGCGATAAAGAATCCAGACAACAAAGATGACTGCTGTGCTCGTTGTAGGCACAACAGGTTCCTTCAAAGAACAGCTCGTCACCGAGCTGTCTTTATGGAAACCGGTGAGTGGCCACCCGACGATTACTGACCTCGTGCATGACAGGAGCCTCGTGGCCCCTGAGCGGCACGAGGTTTTCTTGTTTGGTATAATACCTTCATGGACCAGTTTCTAGATTCTCAAAATCTTCACCACGCTTATTTTTTAATTGGCGATAAGAAAAATGTTTTTTCAATATTAAAAAAGTTTTTAGAAAGTGAATTAAAAGTTGAAACTGCTGGCAACCCTGACTTTTGGGTAGGGGAGTTCCATAACTTTGCAATTGATGAGGCTCGTGAGGTTGTCACTTGTGCAGAAAGAAAAAGTTTCTCTGGTGGAAAAAAGATTTTTATAATTCAGTCTGATTTTATTACCGCCGAAGCTCAGAACTCTCTGCTCAAAGCGTTTGAGGAGCCTACTCTCCAAACCCATTTTTTCATTATCTCCCCACAAGATGTTCTTCTGCCTACCTTACGTTCTCGAGTTCATGTAATCCCTATGTCAAAGACTGTCTTTGACATAGGGGGCTCGGTGCTGAAACTGAAATTGGCAGACAGGCTCGCAAAAGTTAAGGAAATAACCGAGTCTATTTCAGATGAAGAAAAAACAAAACAGGATGCCATCACTTTTTTAAATAAAGTGGAAAAGGAACTTTATGATCTTGGGATCGAGAGATCTGCCAAATCATTGGAAACTTGCCAAAAGGCTCGGGAGTCACTTTATGATCGTGGTGCTCCGGTTAAAATTATTTTAGAAAATCTAGTGCTTTCATTATAAGGCAAACGCCGACGATTTTTATATCGGCGGCATCTGTTTCGACTCCAGAACTTCCCACCAATACAGAACTAAGAGGCTCTGAACGAGCCAATGCGTGGGCGTGCCGAAGGCACGCCC
>CAYGIZ010000049.1:0-4747 GCA_964350075.1 uncultured Candidatus Saccharibacteria bacterium
TTCATATTGAATTAAAGAGGATTAGAACTTGACTTCAACAGGATTCCGAGCAGCCTCTTCCTCAAGCTGGAAGAATTCCATCTTGGAAAAATTGAATATACCAGCAATGATATTCGAGGGCACGGATTCCACTTTTGTATTCAGATCCCTGACATTCGTATTATAGAATCTTCGCGAAGCCTGTATCTTATTCTCGGTATCAGAAAGCTCTCTTTGCAACTCCAGAAAATTCTGATTAGCCTTGAGGTCCGGATAAGCCTCTGCCAGAGCGAAAACAGACTTCAATGCTCCGGTCAGCATATTTTCCGCCTGTCCCTTGTCGTGAATGTTTCCCGCTCCCATAGCCGCCGCTCTAGCCTGTGTGACCTTTTCGAAAGCGATCTGTTCATGAGCCGCGTAGCCTTTCACAGTATTTACAATGTTCGGAATGAGGTCATATCTCCTTTTGAGCTGTACATCGATATCAGCCCAGGCTTCTTTTGCTCGGTTTATAAGAGTAATAAAGCCGTTATATGAAGAGATAATCCAGAATAGAAAGAGGGCTATTATACCGATGATTATGTATGTTAATGTCATATTTCTGATGGTTAGCTTGTAGGCCTCAATTATACTATACTAGTGGCATGAATAGAAAAGAACTGCATACATATATCCCAATTATCGCCTTTGCGGTGCTTCTTGGTGGGGGCATTTACGCATATGCACGTCTCCATGTTCTGACGGCCAGAATCGCAACTCTTACAGAAAATATCGCTGTTTTTCAAGAACAGACCGCCTCCACAACGGCCGAGCTTCGAGCCAGTGTAAAGGAAACTCGCGACACCCTGACTGCGGCGCTAAATCAGCAGAGCCAGAACTTCGGCGCGGTGGAACAGCGGCTAAGGGAGCAGGTGGGAAATGTCGCCGGTACAGTTTCTACTCTGCAGAAATTAAGCAAAACCGATCCGCAGCTTCTGGCGAAGTATTCAAAAGTCTTCTTCTTGAGCGAGAACTATGCGCCTGACCGCCTGACGGAAATTCCCGCAGCATATAAATATTCTGACAAAAAGGCAGTGTCAATTCATTCAGATGTATGGCCGCGCCTACAGGCAATGATAGATGAGGCTCGAAGATCGGGAATAGAACTATATGTTTCATCAGGCTACCGGTCTTTTGAGGAGCAGAAAAGTCTAAAAAGTGATTACAAGATCACTTACGGCGCTGGAACAGCAAATCAATTCTCCGCTGATCAGGGCTATTCCGAACATCAGCTGGGAACAGCGGTGGACTTTTTGACTACTGGCATCGCAGGAGATCTGGATAGATTTGGAACCACGCCCGCATACCAATGGCTTCTTGCTAATGCCTATAGGCATGGCTTTATCCTCTCATATCCCAAGGATAACCAATACTATCAGTACGAGCCATGGCACTGGAGATTTGTAGGAATAAAGCTAGCAATCGATCTCCGTAATCAGAATAAAAATTTCTATGATCTCGATCAGAGAAAGATCGACGAGTACCTGGTAAATATCTTTGAATAGCTATTTCGCAAGATCCAACACCTCGTCTATTCTAATCTTCTCCACAAAGTTCTCAACATGGCTCACTAAGACCATTGACCCTTCATATTTATCGAGCGCGTCCGCAATGACAGGAATGTGCCTGAAATTTATATGGTTCGTCGGCTCGTCTAAAATAAGCAAGCCTGGTTTTTCCAGGACAAGTCTGGCGAAAGCCACAAGTCCCTTCTGACCTTCAGATAAATCCCCTATTTTTGTATTTATCATTTCTCCGGTAATGAGAAATCCAGCTGCCGTCGATCTCATCGTCTGCTCAACCTGCTTGTCCATAACGCGCATCAAAGAATCGTAAACAGTGTCCTCAAAATTTAAAGTGGAAAAATCCTGTCGATAATATCCGACTTTTACATCCGGAGCGATCAGAGCGCCTTTGGCAGTTCCATTGGCAATGGATTCCAACAGCGTACTTTTGCCTATGCCGTTCGGGCCTTTTAAAAGGAGGTGCTGATTGCGCCTTAGTGAAATATTTGTTTTTCTAGAGACTGGCTTATGAGTTTTTTGGCTCAAAGTCATGTATGAAGTAATAGTGAGAATCGGCCCAACAAGATCTGGCTGATGCGGAATAAGAAATGGCCTTATGGTCTTATCTTCCCTTCTTGTATCAACTTTTTCCTCCTCAAGCTCCTCCGCCTTTTCTCTCATCCTCTTTGCCACCAAACGCATCTGACCTCCTTTATTAGAAAAGAAGTTCGCCTTGTCCTTATTCTCCTGTATCTCTTTGGCAAGCTGGGCATTCTTCCTATTCTCTTTCTCTACTCTGGCTGTTATCTGCTCTATCACGTCAAAATAATTTCCAACATATTGCTCGAGTTTTTTTGTAAATACATCCAGATAAAGAACGCCGTCGGTGAATGCGTTCAGGAAATCTGCTTCATGAGAAATAACTATCACAGTTTTAGAATACGATTTGAGAAATTGAGTCAGGTGTTCAATACCTGCCTTATCCAAGTTATTCGTCGGTTCATCTAATAGCAGAAGATCAGGATCCTGTATCAATGCAGAAGCCAGCAGCAACCTGGCCTGCTGTCCCCCAGAAAAACTTTTTACAGTCCTATCATGAGGAGCCTTGAGATTTACAACTTCCAAAACTTTATCAATTCTTACATCAATATCATAAATAGGTCCGTCACTCTTACGAAGCTTGGCTTCAGCCGCATCAGTGAAAGCTTTTTGGAAAAATTCACGGATGGTCAGAGCAAGTTCTTCGCGAGGTATAACTTGTCTTGCAATAGCAATACTCAAGCCGGGATTCCTGATAACCTTTCCTGACTCCGGCTTCAATGCGCCGATGATGAGCTGAAAAATAGTGCTTTTGCCTGCGCCGTTCTGACCCATGATAGTGACCTTTGACCCACGCCGAACGGAACAATCCACTGTGTCTAGGATTGGCTTGTTGTGACCGTATTCGAAGCTAAGCTCTTCGAAACGAAGAATGGTGTCATTACTTTGGGACATGAATATGAGGATATCATACATATAGCCCTATTTACTAGGCTCATTCGGAATGATAAATATGCTATACTCCATAAATGAGACCTTCTCTTGGATCGGTAACTCCACTTTTGGGGATTGCGACTCTTTTCCTTATTTCAGCCTTTATTGTGCAAGTGAATGAGCAGTATTTTATAGACCTCATTGGTACTAAGGGTATTGTTGGGATAGTTATCTATGTTCTTCTTGCAATTACCACAACAGTCATTGCCCCACTAAGCAGTGTTCCCTTAATGCCAATTGCTTCAAGTGTGTGGGGTACACTAGTTACCGCAATCGCAAGTATCATTGGGTGGTGGATAGGATCACTCATTGCATTTTACATCAGTCGAACTTATGGAAGAGTGGTCGTCGAAAGATTTGTAGCAGCAGAAAAAATTCTGGCACTTGAAAAGAGAGTCCCTGTGAAAAACATATTCTGGTCTATAGTTATTTTACGTATGGCAGTACCTGTAGATGTCCTAAGTTATGTACTAGGTCTTTTTTCAGATATTCAATGGCGAACTTACGCAGTTGCGTCTTTATTGGGAATAATTCCTTTTGCTTTCATATTTGCCTATATCGGTACTATTCCTTTTGTGTATCAGATTATTGTAGTTGTTATTTCAATAGTCGTTGTGTTGGCGATTTGGAAAAGAAGGAAAATAAAATAATTTTTGCTGGGGGATAGGGACTCGAACCCCAATACCAGCAGCCAAAGTGCTGTGTCCTACCATTAGACGATCCCCCAAACTGCACTATAGTTAACTATAGTGCTCAAAACTCTACTTTGTCCCCATCACCTCAAACTCTATTACAAATATATCATCAATCACATTATTCGCCAGATTGTCAAAAAACTTGCTTGATCCAAACCTCACATCATACATAGTCCTGTCTACTGTCAGTATCCCCTTTACCGTAACCACACTTCCTGTCTCCTCCACGATCACAGGAAACTGGACAGGCTTAGTAATTCCCTTTATGGTCAAATCCCCATAGACAATTCCTCCTTCTGATCTGGTAATAACGAGCTTAGATTCAGGAAATTTTGCCACATCGAAAAAATCTTTTGACTTGAGATGCTTCTCCAGCTGGCTCTGTCCACCGCCACTACCGGTAACACCGGCCGCGATAGTATTCAAATCCACAATCATAGTTCCTGAAGCAACCGCTCCATTTGCAATCGTGAACGAACCGCTCTTAACCTTGACTGTTCCACTGTCCACATATCCGGAAATAAGAGTCTTCTTTCCACTCCATACGAGAGTGCTTGAAGATACGGTATATGTACCGTCTGTTATAACGATAGGTGTGGAAGTCGCATTTTCACTGACCTGGGGAAGACTCTCGCTCTTCCTGAAGCCTAAATAACCCAGAACAATTACGACGATAGCGAGAATAATAATTGAAAATGTCTTCATATGATTAAAATTAATATTAATTCTTACAGACCTCTATGACACACAACTCCATTGGCAATGACTCAATGTAGGATCTTCCTATACTATCATAGGCCTTTAATAACTCAACCAAGACGGACGGAGATATAGTCATGTCATTAGAAAGAAGCATGGCGCGGGCTTTCTCCAAAACCAGAGAAGCAAAAGTCTTCATGGCAATATTGCCTTCTATAACTTTTTCCAAAACTGCCAGAGCTTTTTCTTTTTCTTTCATAGACAAGGCTGCCATGAAATCGTTGACCAGGCTTCCCT
>CAYGIZ010000050.1:0-4663 GCA_964350075.1 uncultured Candidatus Saccharibacteria bacterium
GCATAAGGCAATGTTTTCTACAACCAAATTTATACTAGCATCTACCATAAAGAAAAATGGAGTCAGCCTGATGCATACGGTTTTTGAAAAGAAAGAGCACCCATCTAGCGAACTAATCCCGATTACAAATGGGGTATACAAAAAGAGGTGGCAGTCGAAAGAATTCCATAAAGCCAGTGATGACCAGCTTCTAGAAATAAAAAAAAGACTGCGAGCGGAGCTCTGTTCTTACACAAAAGGTATTTCTGGAAAGACACTAAATCCTAATATTTGCACACTAGTATGGGCAAGACGTTTTACATCATACAAGAGGCCTGGCTTACTTTTCTCTGATCCTGAACGCCTGGCCAGCATAGTTTCGAATCAGAAATTTCCACTGCAGATCATCATCTCCGGCAAAGCGCATCCATCCGACAAGGAAGGTAAAAAAATGGTTGAGAAGGTTGTGGCTTTTTCCGAAGATAAATCTTTTGGCGGTCGTTTAGCATACCTGCCAAACTATTCTACAACACATACTCTCAAGCTCGTACAAGGTGCTGATATATGGTTGAATACCCCTGTGCTCGGCAAGGAAGCTTGCGGCACAAGTGGAATGAAAGCCGGCCTCAATGGCGCTCTGCAGTGCAGTATGGCAGATGGATGGGTCGGAGAAGTTTCTCTGAACGGCATTGGGTGGGGTTTGCCAGAAGCTAATACCGCGGAAGTGCTCTATGATTTGCTTGAGCATGAAATTTTACCTTGTTTTTACGGAGAATGCGATTGGATTGCCAAGATGCATTCTACAATCACACTGATGGAAAAAACATACACGACTACGCGAATGCTTGAACAATACTCAAAAGAGTTGTACAATTGAAGTCCTATGGACATTTTCCCTGGTGCCCTGATCGGTAAGAAAAGACTCAAAATCCTATTTGTCGGCACGGAAGCGGCGCCTTTCGTTAAAGTTGGCGGATTGGCTTCTGTCATGTATTCTCTCCCAAAAGCGCTTTCTGAACTTGGACATGACGCGAGAATCATGATCCCACGATACCTCTCTATCGATGACAATCTTTTTCACCTTAAAATGGAGCGCAAGGATCTCTTGGTTCCGACAGGGAATGAAGGAGAACCCCGGTATTTGACCTGCAATGTGAAGCGTTGCGACCCATCCAGTTCCGGCAAATCTGGAGGAGGTGTCATAAGTTATTTTTTGGAAAATCAGGAATATTACGAGCAAAGAGCCAATGTCTATGGATACGCCGATGATACCGTTCGCTTCGCCCTATTGTGCAGAGGAGTTTTGGAATTCATCCGTGAATCATCCGCATGGGTTCCAGATGTCATAGTTTCCCTAGACTGGCAGACCGGACTCATTCCAAATTTTATAAAAACAGAGTATAAGCACGACCGAATCATTTCCAGAATCGCCACAGTTTTTTCCATCCACAACCTGTATTATCAGGGAAACTTCGATCATCACTTTGTTTCAGAAATGGATTTCGACGACGGACACTCCCCGATCCCAGCTTTCAATGCTCCGCGCCTTTCCAAATTGAATTGGATGAGGAGGGGAATCACCTATGCTGATGTCATCAACACAGTCTCTCCCAATTACGCTAAGGAGATAATGACCAAAGATTACGGAGAACTACTGGACGATCTTCTGCGTGAGCGCCGGGCTGTACTTACTGGGATTTTGAACGGCATTGATTATGAGGTGTGGAACCCACGGACTGATTCATATATCAGTACCAAGTATGACTACAGCTCTCTGACCGAGCGAGCGAGGAATAAAGCCGCGCTACAAGATCATTTTGGACTTCCTGTAGATAAGAATATTTTTACGTTGTGTATTGTCAGCCGTTTGAGCAAACAGAAGGGGTTGGATCTGCTGATAAATATTGCAGATCTACTCATTCAGGAATTGCCGATACAGATCATTGTTGTTGGAGAAGGAGAGTCCGAGCTCATGGGATTCTTTCACGATCTTGAGACGAAGTATCCGAAGAAAGTTGCCACACATCTCAAGTTTGATGCAGTTCTTCCTCATATCGTGTTTGCCGGTTCGGATGCCATCCTGGTGCCTTCAAAATTCGAGCCCTGCGGACTGGTGCAGATGGAAGCTATGCGCATGGGCTGTGTGCCTATCGTCCGTAAGACGGGAGGACTCGCAGACAGCGTGGAGGACTATAATCCAGATAAACAGACTGGAAACGGTTTTTTGTTCGATAGGTTTGACTCCTCATCCCTCATGATTGCATTGATACGAGCCTTCGAAAATTTCCGCGACAAGAGGAAATGGATGGAACTTCAAAAGCGTGCAATGGTGAAGGATTTTTCCTGGGGAACATCAGCGAAAAAGTACATGGATCTTTTCAATCGAGCCATCCAGACGCATGGCAGAATTAAATAAGATATAAAATGAAATGGGCCAATTTTTTGCATATATACCAGCCGCCGACGCAGAAGCCTATCTGGGTCAGGAGGATCGCCGACGAATCCTATAGAAAACTTTTCGCGGGACTAAAAAATATTCCCAGAGCGCGCATTACTCTCAATATTAACAGCGTCCTTTGTGAACTATTGGACAAAAATGGAGCATCGGATGTCCTGGACGATATACGCCTACTGGTTGATAGGGGGAATATAGAGCTCACAGGAAGCGCCAAGTACCATGCTTTTTTACCGCTACTGCCTGAAGCGGAGATAGAGAGGCAGATCAAGCTGAATGAAGAGGGGCTGTCCAAATACTTTGGAGCTGTATGGAAAAGGGGAGGATTCTTTTCACCGGAAATGGCTTATTCAAAAAAAGTCGCCGAAGTCGCAAAGAAAATGGGGTATAAGTGGATCATCATTGATGAATTGGCTCTTCCTGACGGTCATGAGATGGAAAGAGATAAGATTTATGAAATAGAGGGGGTAAAGGATTTCTCCGTTTTCTTTAGAGAAAGAAATTTTTCTTTCAAAATTCTTTCTGCTTCACAGCTTTCCACCTTACCTTCCATCCTTCGCTTTCTCGAACCACGCTTTGGAAAAGAGGAATATACAGTTACAGGAATGGATGGAGAAACATTTGGTCATCATAGGCCGGGTTTGGAGAAGCTTCTATTTGATCTTTTAAGCAATGAGAAGATAGAGCCGATATCATTGAGCGATGTGTTTGAGACGAAATTGGAAAAAGAAATAATAGCGCCACAGTCTTCTACTTGGGCATCTATGCCGAAAGATCTGAAAGACAAAGAGCCTTTTTTACGTTGGAAGAACCCGAATAATGAAATACAACAGAATCAGTGGAAGCTCACGAACCTTGCTATTGAAGTGGTGAACCGCGATCCCAATCAGGCTTCAAGAGAAATCCTCGATGGCGCTCTGCATTCCGATCAGTACTGGTGGGCTTCGGCTCGGCCATGGTGGAGTCTGGAGATGATAGAGAGGGGAGCGTTCGATCTCAAGAGAGTTATCGACTCTTCTCCAGCTGCTACTATTGAAGAAAAAGAGGAAGCGGAGAAGCTTTACAAAGTTATTCTTTTCAAGGGTTTTGAATGGCAGAGGACTGGATATGTGGATGAGATTTCTCGAACCGAAAACGAGGAGATACGGGAGAGGCTGGAGGAAAAAGAAAAACTTTTTGTTACAAAAGAGGAGTTCGAGGAAATGATCAAGACATTGCATGAACAGATGAAGTCCGCGGCGGATACACAGGAATATCATCGTGCTTCCATGATCAAAGACAGGATACGGGAGCTGGAAGAGGAAATGGTCAAGAATCAATTGTCGGATCAGAGGACAAAGCCGGGGAGCGATTTGATGTTCTAACTATTCAAGACTGACATTCGGAACTTCTTTATATAGCGGGTTTTTCATCAGAGTAGGCTTTCTATCTTTTTCTATGACATAATAGGCAGCTCCGCGCATTTTCCTGAAGGGCTCATAGTCTGCGTGGTCTGCAAGACTGGTAGGACTATCATCTGAAGTCACCAACCAAGTTGTTCCTGTATTTATCGCAAGATGACCTGTATTTTTCGGAATATGGATTTTATCACCGGCCTTCACTTTAATCGCTCTAAATTCCTTCACGTCATTATCCTCAATTTTTCCCTGCAATATAATTATCCCTTCACCTTGTAATATAGTATATGTTTCTTCCAAATCCCCAACATGGTAATGTCCATATGATTTTATATATTCTCCGCCAATCTTCCCAGATTCCCAGACAGTTATATTTCTTTTATCACTTCCTCCTCTGACCATATAATAGTGTATTGTCGGCCCAACGGCGTTCGGATCCATTAACACATCCCTCATTTTTTCGTGTGTTCGCTCTGCATAAGGCTTCATAGTGATATAATAGTATCATGAAAAGAAGGAAAAACGGTTATGCTCTGGCTTGGGATCTAGTCATCATTGCATTTGGAATTGTCCTCGCACTTATATTATCGAAAATCGGCGCGATAGATGCGATCGTTTCTAGTCTACAAGAATATTCGATTGTGGCGAGTTTTATCGCTGGATTATTTTTTACTTCGGCGTTTACTCTTGCTCCGGCATCTATTGCGCTGGCAAATATCGCCAGACACGAATCTGTTCATTCGGTTGCGTTGTGGGGAGCATTGGGAGCTATGTGCGGGGATCTTATTTTATTTTTCTTTATCAAGGACCGATTCTTCAAAGACCTCATGAA
>CAYGIZ010000051.1:0-4593 GCA_964350075.1 uncultured Candidatus Saccharibacteria bacterium
GCTTAGCACCTCCCCGGAGCATATCGTCGCTACGCCACGTCTTTCATCGCTTCTCAAAGCCAAGGCATCCACCATACGCTCTTAGATTCCCATTAGGAAATCTAAAAACCACAATTATTTGTCTACAACTTACAATACTTTTATTACCTTTTTCCAGAGCACCCTTCTGATTGTTCAAGAATGCTCTGGTATTCAATTGTCAATGAGTCAGTCGCTCTGATTTAAAACAAAAACCGCTTTTTTAGCGGCCTTTCCTAACACTCTTTAAAAGCGTTATTTAGGGCCGTTTAAATTGGTTAGTGTTTACCATATTTCTGTGTAATGAGTAGTATATACGAAGCTAGAATATTGTCAACAAAAATACGAGTAGATGGGGACAATCGGTGGATAGAAAGAAAAACAACCCCTCTCGAGGCTGTTTTTTCTTTTCAAATTCTTATGGAAACTACTCCCTCTCCTCCAACTTCCTCATTGTTTTGTCTATAACTCCGGCTGCGTAATCTTTTCCCCCAAGACCGAATGCTAGACCGATAGCAATAGCCGCGCCTGCGATTACTCCCATGACAATTGTCTGGATAAGGGCTGGCGCAATACCTAGCTGGTATAGCGCTGTTAAGATAGCGAAGATCCAAATAGACCATCGGGTGATAACTCCTAGTAAGTGTGCTGATTTGATATGAGCTGCGCGTGCACTTGCCATGACGATCTTCTGCATAGCGTCAGCAATCATAACCGCGACCATAAGCACTAGGACTGCAATGATAACCTGTGGAAGATATGATAGAACGACATCTTTCAAGAAAGCGTTCACTTGGTTCAATCCAAGCACATCAAATGACGCGATAAGGAAGACGATGATTATGAACCACTTTACTAGAGATCCGACAAAAAGTCCGGAATTGAGAGGATGTCCTGTTCTCTTCATAACATCATCAAGCCCTGCGCTCTTTAGAGCATTATCTACTTTTACTGCTTTGAAAATACTCTCAACCACTTTTTCAATAAGTGATGCGAGAACCCAACCGATCGCAAAGACTATAATAGCTATGATAAGAGTAGGAAGGAAACTTGCCACTCCGTACCATATTCCCTGCAATGAATTGGTGAACACTTCACCCCAATTTTGTACTAACATCATAAAATTTAAATTCGCTAATAATTACTTGGTAATGCAAGTATTATAGCATGCCTACTTCTGTTGAATTCCAATCTTATCCACAAGGATGGTATGGGGAGCATCGAGAATATCCCTTATCAGACGGTCATGTATTCCCAATCTGTAATCAAAATCTTCTGTTTCAAAGGCTGAATAGGAGATTTCCTTCCCTACTTCCGCTTCAATAGTCTTCGCGACGGATTCTACCCGAGCCATATCTAGATCATCACCTACAATTAACAGATCAATTCTCGTATCCCAATCCTGAATAAAGACACCGGAAGCAATAAATAGCTTCAGTTTCCCTACGTGTGCAAATTTCTTTATAAGAGAACTATCTGCATGGAGACTGACGGTAATGAGAAGATTTTTTAGAGCTTGTAGATACAGAAATCTCTGGTCAAGCGAATAACCTAGGTCGTGAACCTTCTTGATTTCCTTCTTTTTCCCTTTTCTTGGGTGAATTTCTCTTACAACAGAACGCTTCTTGACCACTCCTGCCGCGATGAGCCGAGTCAATTCTTTTCTGACCTCATTTGAGGGCACCTTAACCCTCTTGGAAATATCGGAAAGCGAAAAGGCCCCTTCTGAGTTGAAGAGAAAGAGCCTCATCAGCTTGACTTTTGTAGCACTTCCGAATAGTTGTGCTAGGGTATCCATTTTCGTTATTTTAATTCAACCTTTCCTCCTGCTTCCTCGATCTTCTTCTTTAGAGCTTCAGCTTCCTCCTTCTTCATCGCATCCTTTAGCAATGCTGGAGCCGCATCTACGAGATCTTTAGCCTCCTTGAGTCCAAGAGCAAGAGCTTCCTTGACTACCTTGATAACCGCGATCTTCTGCTCTCCTGCTGAAGCAAGGTGTACTGCCATGGTGCTCTTCTCCTCTGCTGGTGCGCCAGCGCCTGCTGTTGGTGCCGCTACTGCGACTGCCGCTGCAGACACACCGAATTTCTTCTCAAGAAGCTTGACTAGCTCGTTGAGTTCCAGGACTGACATGGTCTCGATTGACTCTACTAATGTCTTGAATTTTGCCGGTACTTCTACTGTTTCCATAATGGTGATTTTATAAGTGATAATAATAAATGCTGTCTTTTTATGCTTTCTTCTTCGCTATCTGGTCCAAAGCCATGACAAATCCCTGGATTGGAGAATTGATAACATTGACGAACATAGCATGCAGTGTCTTCTGTGAAGGAATGAGGGCGATCGCCAGCATTTCGTCCTTTGACATGTACTTTCCTTCGAATATTCCTCCGAGGATAGATATGCTGTCCTTGAATTTCTTCTGGAATTCATATACCTCGCGAGCGGGAGCGATCAAATCCTTGCTGTAGGCTAAGCCTAGCTCTCCATTCAATTCCGGAAGCGTTCCCTCTATTTTCTTGCCGTCTAAAGCTTTTCTAGTGAGGCTTTTCTTAGCTACGAAGAATCCTACACCTTCTTTTCTAAGCTGTCTGCGGACCATGACCGTATCCCCCACCTTGAGTCCATGGAAGTTTACGAAAACTAATGACTCCGCGTCCTTTACAATATTCTCGACTTTCTCGAGAATCGCTTTCTTTTCAATTTTTGTGCGGGGCATAATAAACTAGATAAACTGGATAATTGCGACCTTTATAAGGCGGTAGAATACCTCGAGAAGGTCTTATGATTGCCTTCTGTCTCCGGCCTTTCCCATACCTTACCATAGGCTATATGGCCTGGCAAGGATTGATATAAGTGACTTCTGCGCCGTCTTCGTCATCTTGAGTAATTTCCAGAGGAGGGTTAATGACAGTCGGACTGATGTTCATACTGCCTGAAGTTTCGGTAGTGACAGGAAGATTTCGATAAGTGGAGCTCGCGACCTCGATCATGTCTTCTCCGGCGAATTTCTGAACATTGAGAGTAAATGAACCGGTATCCGTACCTTTCAATAATACTGAATAATTATCATCAGCAGGCACGGTAATATACTTCTCCTCTCCTATATATTCATATTGACCTCCCGCGATTGTATTCTCCAATATTTTTACATCGGAGTCAGAAGGAATCAGTCCTATGCGACCTCCCCGACTGTTATGAAGTTCGATATCCACCGGAGAATGCACGCTGACCGTGATCCAGGACATCCATGGATAATCAGATGCCTTTGGCTTCTCATATGATAAGTAGGCTGGCAAGGGTTCGGCTAAGGCTGAACTTGTCGCCAGGAGTCCACTCATAAACTTTAAGATGGAATCTGACTCCAGGATATCAGCATGCGCTATGCCTTTCTTCGCATTACGCTGATAAAGGGCCTGGTTGAAATATATCTGTCTGCCTTCATAAGCATCGTCATATCCCATAGCGCTTCCCGAGACGACAGTGCCATCGCCATCCGCGATCTTCTTCATGCGAACAGATTTTTCCTCGTATTCTACAGTTTTTGTAGTAGGGATTCCCCATCCGGCGATTGAAATAACCTGTGTGTGAGAAGGGAATTTCCAAGTATCCAGCATACTATGTATCCATTCAGACATGGTGATAATATTTGGAGAAAGCACAGCAGGACTCTTAGTATCCTTTTCCTTCGGCTGAAGTCTTTTGTCAGATTTGCCCGTGAGATAATCAATAAAACCGGAATGAGAGTTGACAGCCTTGCCAGCAAGAGTCAGAACTGTATTCACGATTTTTTTGAAATATTCTGATGATGGCAATAATCCATATGCGCCGGGCATATTTATTCCCATAGCCCGAGCGACTCCTCCGGACATGACCGTGCCCCCGGCAATTGCCTGACCTGCCCCGTGAAGCATACCGAGGATAGCCTGTGGAGTACCGAACTGCGGAACCGCTACAAACACTACCTTGTCTATAAGGCCGGATTTTCCCTGTTTTTGAAGTTCGTATCCAAGCATTTTTGCTACTAGTCCGCCGTTGCTGTGCGCAATGATAGTCACCTTTCCTGTTTTTGAAGCCTGCGCCAAGCGCACGACTTCGGCTATTAGATTCTTTGTAGTGGTGGCATGTTGAGTATCCCCAGCAACTATCTCTTGGACACTCATCCTCCAGTCATAAGCAAAAGGCAGCCACTCATTTATAGTTTTCTCCGCAACCACGCCATTCATCATGGCGACAAACTTCTTATATATGCTTTTCAAGCCGAAAGCTGATTCCAGAATACCGGAGGTATAAATGGCCGGCTCCAGACTTTTTCCTTCAGCATTTAGAAAAAGTTTCCTGACATCATCATTCCTATTTGGTTCCCACAGCTGATTGTCCCCTTGCGACAGTCGACTGGCTTGAAATCCCGGAAGAAAGAGAACGCTGGAACAGCATTTAACCGGCTTTGTTTCTAGCCGAGGATCCTTAGTCAGCCACAGGTTTGTGATAATGGCTCCGTAGACAGTCTTCCTTGGTCCATCTGGACTTCCCCACCAATTATCGGAAGCAATGATATTATTATTGATATAATTA
>CAYGIZ010000052.1:0-4527 GCA_964350075.1 uncultured Candidatus Saccharibacteria bacterium
CATCCTTATCACCGGTCCTACAGGTTCGGGAAAATCTACGACACTCTATTCGATGCTCAATGAAATAAATCATGAGGAATTCAATGTCCTTTCTCTCGAGGATCCCATCGAATACAATATGGAAGGAGTCAGTCAGTCACAGGTGCACCCAGAGATTGGATATACCTTTGCTTCTGGATTGCGTACTACTCTCCGTCAAGATCCAGATATAATTATGGTGGGTGAGATCAGAGACAAGGAAACTGCCCAGCTGGCTATTCAAGCCGCTCTGACCGGCCACCTAGTGCTGTCTACCCTGCACACCAACGGAGCAGCCGGAGTGATTCCGCGCCTCATAGACATGGGGGTCGATCCCTTCCTCATTGCCCCTACTCTTATTCTTGCCGTCGCTCAAAGACTTGTGGGAATGCTTTGTCCAGGAGCCGGACGTCCATTGCCAGTCGAAGGGAGCATAAAAATGATGATTGACCGCCAATTCTCGGATTTACCAGTAGAATTCAAAAAAGAAATACCCTTTTCTGATACCGTCTATCAGGCAGCCCCTTCTCCTGATTGTCCCAAAGGCACAAGAGGCAGAATGGCTGTGTTCGAAGCTTTTAAGATGGACAAAGAAATCGAGGCAATGATCCTCAAGAGTCCGACCGAGCTCGACATTAGCAAATTATTGCGCCAGAAGGGCATGCTGACGATGAAGGAAGATGCCATGATCAAAGCCTTTACCAAGGTTATACCCTTTGAGGAAGTCAATAAGCTCTAGTATAATGACGCTATGGATACCATTCCTAAAATACTTTTTGTTGACGATGACAAGTTCCTGCTCGCCATGTATGCGCTGAAATTTTCCAAGAATAATTTTGAGGTCAGCACCGCACAAGGATCGGAGGAGGCTTTGAAAATTATACGAGACGGATTTGAGCCGGACATTCTCTTGGTGGATGTAGTCATGCCGACGGTTGATGGTATAGAGTTTCTGACCATCCTTCGCAAGGAAAATCTGATCGGCAGGAAAACTGCTGTCATCATGCTCACAAACCAAGGGTTATCAGGGGATATAGTCCGGGCCAAGAAACTCAATGTGGACGGGTATATCATAAAAGCGACGACTATTCCTTCCGAAGTGATGGCGGAAGTCATAAAGATTTATAGCAATAAGAAAAATAGCCAATAATTATTAAAAATATGGATTATAAAAAAGAAATTGAGGAATTGGTGTCGATGGTCGTCAATGAAGGCGCATCAGACCTCCATCTTGCGGAGGGAAGGACTCCGGTCATACGTGTTTCCGGCAATCTTTTACCTCTTGTGAAAAAGTCACCACTGTCAGAATCAGATATGAAAGGGTTTATCAACGAATTTTTGAGCGAAAAGAACAAGACGGACTTGGCAAAAGATAGAGAGGTGGATTTTTCATACAGTCTGACAGAAATACGTTTCAGGGGCAATGCTTTCTACAGGCAGAATCACCTATCCATTGCCCTACGTCTGATTCCAAAATCCATAAAAACCTTGGCAGAACTCAATCTTCCTCCGTCTTTAGAGGGATTTACACGTAAACAACAGGGTTTTTTCCTCTGTGTCGGGCCCATCGGTCAGGGTAAGAGCACGACACTGGCTTCTCTTATAGAGATAATAAACCAGACCAGGACAGAGCATATATTGACGATCGAGGATCCTATTGAATATATATATGAGTCGAAAAAATCCATCATCGACCAAAGAGAAGTGGGCATAGATACGCCGAATTTTACCAGTGCGCTAGTAGCTATGTTTCGCGAAGATATAGACGTATGTCTTCTGGGAGAGATGAGGGATACGGATACAATAGCAACAGCGGTGACTGCGGCAGAGACAGGACACCTCGTTTTCTCAACTCTGCATACCAACAATGCCGCTCAAACAATAAATAGAATTATTGATTCATTTCCTCCTTCCCAGCAGGACCAGATACGGGTACAGATAGCTGGCAGTCTTACCGGTATCTTTTCCCAGCGTCTAATCCCTAGAATTTCCGGAGGACTTATCCCGGCATATGAGTTGCTTATAAACAACAGTGCTGTTTCCAATCTCATCCGCGAGAAAAGGATTCATGAGATCAATACTGTTATAGAGACTAGTTCTGGTCTCGGTATGGTAGATATGAACCGATCTCTGTCCGAACTTGTTCGAGCGGGGGAAATAACGGTAGAAAATGCTTACCTTAACTCTCTTAATCCCAAGATTCTTGAGAGGATGATATAATCAAAACAAATGCTATTTAATTATCAGGCTGTAGACCAGACAGGAGCAGAAAAAAAAGGATCAATAGACGCTGTCAATGTGGATATTGCGATTGCTTCTTTGCAGCGGAGAGGATTCGTCATTACCGCGATCAACGAAGATGGAGCCAAGAGTTCGCTATTTGCTGGAAAAATTCCTTTTTTTGATCGTGTTTCCACTAAGGATATAGTTATTCTTTCTCGGCAGCTAGCTACTCTTTTTCAAGCGCAAGTTTCCGCTCTTCGCATATTTCGATTACTTTCTGCGGAGTCAGACAATCAAATATTAAGCAAGAAACTTGCGACCATTGCTGATGATCTCCAAGGCGGAAGCTCGATCTCCGCCGCATTGGCTAAACATCCTAGTATTTTCTCCGAATTCTATATAAGCATGGTCAAGGCAGGAGAAGAGTCCGGCAAGCTGGACGAGACTTTCAACTATCTTGCCGACTATCTGGATAGGACGTATGAGCTTGTGACTAAAGCAAGGGGGGCTCTCATATATCCTGCGTTCGTTGTTATTACATTTGTGACTGTCATGGTTCTCATGTTTACTCTTGTCATACCCAAAATCAGCGCTATTCTAGTTGACTCCGGTCAGGATATTCCTTTTTATACAAAAATCGTGCTGGGTATTAGCAATTTCTTTGTTTCCTACGGCTTCATCCTTCTTGGCATAGTAATTGTCGGAGGTTATTTGTTGTACAGATACGTAAAGACTCCTGCCGGCCGTTTGGCTTTCGATACTTTCAAGTTAGAAATTCCTTATATTAGTGTGCTATTCAAAAAACTCTACCTTTCCCGCCTGGCTGATAATATGAATACCATGCTCATATCCGGCATATCTATGATACGAGCTCTGGAACTTACTTCATCTGTTATAAACAATACTGTGTATAACAATCTCCTCTTGAATGCACTTGAAAGCGTCAAGGCCGGCAAGCCTATGTCAGAAGCTCTTTCTGGTAATAAAGAAATTCCTGGAATCATGATACAGATGATGAAGGTGGGGGAAGAAACAGGGGAGTTAGGCAGTATTTTGAAGACTCTTGCCGGTTTCTATGCCAGAGAAGTCAAGAATGCCGTAGATGCCTTGGTCGATCTCATCGAACCTCTCATGATAGTTCTTCTAGGAGCCGGAGTGGCCATACTTCTAGCCTCTGTTCTTATCCCCATATACAATATCGCTGCTGCACAGTAAAGTATGATACAATATAGGTAATAGCTTATAAGTTAATTTTATTTAGTATGAAGAAAACATATTTTCGCAATTGGTCTGATTCGGGATTTACATTGATTGAACTTCTGGTGGTCATCGCAATTATAGGTATTCTGTCATCTGTTGTGTTGGCGAGTTTGAATACGGCGAGAGGAAAGGGAGCGAATGCGGCGATTAAGGGGGATCTAAATAACATTAGAGCTCAAGCAGAGTTGTTCTATGATAACCAGACTCCAAATAGTTATGGATCGTTTGGTTTTGCAAACTGTGGTACTAGTCCAGCTGGAGTTTTCAATGATCCTAACGTTAAACAAGCCTTGGTTCATGCGCTCTCTCTGTCACTGGACACTACAAGTGGAGCAAAGTGTGTGGCTAATGGAACCGCCTGGGCTGCCGAGGTACAGCTAAAGGCAAATGATGGTGTGAACAATGCTTGGTGCGTAGATAGCACCGGACAGTCTAAGGGTACGACTTTTGGCAGTATTGGAGCTAGTGATTTGATTTGCGGATAGTAATTTCCAATTATTAATGGAACAAAATCCAGCGTCTTGCTGGATTTTGTTTTATAATTAGAACTTATGGAGCGATTATTCTATTTTATAAAGGAACATAAGATTGGAATTATCCTATCTCTAATGGCCGGTTTAATTTACGTTTCGCCGAATCTTATTTTTACAAATTCGCCTGCATATAAAGGGATTCCAATGATGTATACAGATGCCGAGTCTTTATACTTGAACCGTATTGACGCAGCTTATTCCGGATGTACCTTGGGTTGTAATCCATATATTAAGGAGTACAAAGATGCGTATCCATCTTTTAATTCTTCTCTTTCTGAAATTATACTCGCGATTCCAGGAATAGCGCTAAACCTAGGCATATTTCAACTAAAGATATTCTATGAATTCTTTTTACCCGCTCTACTTTTTTTCTTAGCTTATTTTCTAGTCTTTAGGTTAACCAGAAATAAGGACTGGGCGATCGTGGGCGCATCCTTCATTGTACTAGGACAGAATCTTTTTAATAGCATAGATTTTATAAATATCGCAGATA
>CAYGIZ010000053.1:0-4497 GCA_964350075.1 uncultured Candidatus Saccharibacteria bacterium
GTACCTTGTGGCCTAACAGTTTTTCAGCCAGAGGCTGATAGCCTCTGGCTGACAAGACTCCACTTGAGAGCGGGCGTCATCGGTCTAGAACTTTGAGAAATCAAGCCGTTGAGGGATTTCTTAGGGGTCTTGGTCGACGAGTGAATTGAGGCTCTCGGGTCGCGGTTTTGAGGATAAAACGAGACAAATGAGACACGGGACAGACTATGTCTCATTTTACCATATTGAGACAGTAGAATGTCTTATTTATTCCACGCAAACAGTTTCGATTGTATAAAGGATAAAAGTGCTATGAATGCGACACTTACGAGCGCAACAGCTATCAAAGATGCGTACAATAAGCCTGGTTTCAATTGGTACAAAGCGATTGTGATAAGCTGACCAATACCATTTCTTGTCCCCAACCACTCTCCTATTGTCGCTCCAATAATACTGGCTGGTAGCGCTAATTTCATTGAAAGAAAAAGCTGTGGCAGAGCCAGAGGAAGACGTAGCTTAAATAATTCTTGTATGGGAGTTGCGTTCAGTACATGCGTAACATCTAATAGATCTCTATTTGTATTCTGTAGTGCAGAGTCCATATTGATAAGTACGGGAAAATAACAAATCAGTGCCGATATAAATATGATAGAAATTCCAGATCCTTGCCCGAAGGCCAGTATAATCATAGGAGCGAACCCTACAACGGGGAATGAATTGACAGTAAAGGCTAAAGGAAACGTGATACTCCTCGCCAAAGGAAAAAAAAGAAACATAATCGCCATGGCAACGCCGAAACTTGTTCCAATGATAAATCCAATCAACGCTCTTTGCATCGTATACAGAATATTAATAAATATGATGTCTCCTTGATTCTGAAAAGTGTACAGTATTGTCAGCGGTGTTGGTATAAAGGCCTCAATACCAGTCAATCCGCTTTCCATCCGAATCGCGTTAGCTCTGCTTTCAAATATCTGCCAGCAAAAAACTAGAACAAACAGAACAACAATGATTGAAACTATCTTTCTATTCATAGCCTCTAATTTTTTCTCTTATTCTTACAACTTCTCGAAAATAAGCCTCTGTATTCTTTATGTTGACATTTCTATGTTCAGGCAAGTCAATTTTTATAGTGTCTACTATTTTGCCAGGAGCCTTCGACATTATGAGTATTCTCGTGGAAATAAAAACTGCCTCTTCAACGCTGTGAGTGACAAAAACTATAGATGGTTTGAGCTCGTAGAAAATTGTTAACAACCGAGAATCCAGCTTTTCACGAGTTATCTCATCAAGTGACGCAAAGGGTTCGTCCATAAGCAACACATCCGGATGATGCACTAATGCTCTCGCAATAGAAACCTTCTGTCTCATCCCTCCAGACAAGTGATGCGGATAGTAATTTTCAAAGCCAGCTAGGTCTACCAACTCTACGATGGAAGCTACTTTCCGTGTATCAGGTTTTCCCTTTATCTCTAAAGATAGAGCAATGTTACCGGTAACGGTTCTATTTGGCAGAAGGGATGTATTTTGCGGTACATATCCGAGTAAACCTTTTTTTCGCGCTAAAGAAATATGGTTTTCTTGATAGCATATTGAACCATTCGTTGGATCAATAAGATTAGCAATCATCTTCAGTACAGTAGTCTTACCACAACCAGAAGGGCCAATAAGAGAAACTATTTCACTCGGAAAAACATCAAAGCTAACATTCTCTACGCCAATGGTCTTTTTCCCATTTACCACGTAAGACTTCGTAACATTATCGAGGGAAATCAGCGGCTCCATGATACATCAATTGTTACTGTACAATTTGTTCAATATAGAATAATCCAGGACCTCGCTCTGCGCAGGAACACGTGGTATCTGTTTCAATTTATAATATGCATTGGCAAAACCCATCACCTGTTCACTATAAATCCAGCCAATCTTCTCCTGATCAAAAAGCGGTAGCGACTTCTTGATAAGCCATGTTTCTTGCTCTACATTGAAACTCTTTCCTCCACACCTATCATCAAGAATGTACTGACCAGCCGTATCAGGGTTTTCTTCAATAAACTTTGTCCCTTTAATGGTAGCTCGTAACCAACGAACAAGAGTGTCCGGCTTTTCCTTGAGTGTTTTATCTGTCGCTACAGCAACCATAGAAGGCTGATTAAATCCAGGGATTTCACTAGAGCCAAGGAACATATACGGTATACCAGCAGCTTCTGCTTCATATGCCTGAGTCGTCCAATATCCAGCCAGGGCATCAACTTGTCCGGTCAAAAAAGGAGTCGCGTCAAATCCAACAATCACGATATCCAGATCTGTTACCGGAATACCAATGTAATCTGCAATCGCGTACTGAATGACTGAGTCAGCTGTAACCCCTATTTTATATTTAGAGCCATTCGCCTTCCGTTTTGCAAAATCCTTTATACTCTCAATTCCAGAATCCTTTCTCACCATGAATCCATATGGATTATCATTCCAAAAGGCGGCGAAAGCCTTCACTCTTAATTTTTCACTCTCGGATTCTTTTGTTACACCTCTCATGAGCGGAACGACATCACCGTCTACCCCGATAGTAAGGCTTGGATCTTGAGCTATGGCATTGGTAGCAATCGTAAACGACGCACCGCTCGGCCCGCCAGGAATCATCTCCACATCCAATCCTTCATCTTTGTAATACCCATTCACAATAGATGCGCAGATATTAGCGAATTCTCCGTTGAGAAGCCACCCGGCCTGTACTTTCACCTTTTCTAGACTTTTGGCGGATTCTTTCACAACACTTTCCTTCACTGTCGGCTGTGAATCTCTTCCTTTGTATATTCCAACAATTACAGCTGCCAAGACAAACACCCCCAAGAGTACTGCGATATTCTTTTTCATCTTATTGAAAAATTAATTATTTATGGCCTTCTCCCAAAGAGCAATATACTTTGGAGAAAATTCTTTGAGATAGTCGAGGATTTCTTTTCTATTTGTAGTCGGATTCATAGCCCAGGAGATAGCCTTTTCCATATACTGCTCATATTCTGGGTATTCAACTGAAAAGACTTCCGCGCACGTTTGGAGATCTTGCGAATACACTGGTTTTTTCAGCATTACCAATCCAAGTCCTGACCGAAGTATAGTGCGCATTGTCCAAACACACCAGAATTCAGTGGGTCTTTTTTCACCCAAATAAGTTTTTTCCGTGTCATGAGAAAAAACTTGCTCTAACTCCTGTAGCTTTTCTGATAAATCACCATACATTTTTAACGCCAACTCACGACCAGGTTTTACCTCTTCAATTTCTTCTACAATATCCCTCCCATATAAACAAACCGACTGAGTTTTCAAATAAATCTTCAGATTAGAAAATTCTTTATCCTCAAGAAGGGTCTTCGGAGAAATCACTGTCATATCAACCAGAGTGACAAATGGATACTTTTCTTGGAGTTTTTTAGAATATTCGTGGATCTCCTTTTGCTTTTTAGGAGAGATATCCGTACGGACAATTGCCACACTATCTATGTCTGAAATAAATGACTTCGCTCTTCCGACACTGACGCTCCCACGAACATAAATACTCAAGAGATTGTCGCCAAATTCTTTTCTATAATAATCACTTATCTCTTCAAGAATCAGCCGATATTGCTTTTGAATACGATCAATATGGGCATCATTCACCACCGCACCATCTTTATTTATGCTATATAACATAACCAAGTGTGTTATTTCATCTCAAACCAGCAATATTCGCTTTCTCTCAGTATAAATCGACATTGCATCATCCCAAAAAATGGCTAGTTTGTCAATCCATAAAGGCCAACTTTAAAATTGACAACGGGAGAAGCTTGTTGTATTGTACAGTGTCAAATAATCTCAACGTTATTTGAACACGGCTCGTTAACATTTCAAACTAACGTCTCCCCAACCTGCACTCTACCCCCGAAGGAGAAGTCGCCATGAATGTATCTCAAAGACGCCAGATTTCCGAGGCCATCGGATCACGTTTCGTCATCCTGGATGAAGATGGAAAGGAGATCGAAGTCTCCTCGCCGCCCGCCCAACTGCCGATTCTCGAAAAGTTCCCCAACCTCAAAGCACTCGTCAACGTTGAGTTGCTCAAGGGCCAGCCGGGAACCGAGCCACCCTCGATACAGGCAATGCAGCAACTCGAGTTGGTGGATTACGAGCCGGCCAGTGACAAGGGCCACTTCCGGTTCTACCCCAAAGGCGCACTGATATTCAACCTGCTGCGCCAATGGGCCGAAGAAATCGCCCTGGGGCGGCTCGACGCCTACCCCATCGAAACTCCGATCATCTACGATTGGGATGAACCGGACATCAGGAGTCAGGCGGAATCTTTCCACGAGAACCATTACGTGGTCCGCCTCCCTGACAAACCGGAAAAGGAGTTCATCCTCCGGTTTGCCGGCGACTTCGGGCTCTTCAGGATGATGCGGGATGCGCAACTGACCCACAAGCACCTGCCGGTTCGGCTGTACGAGTTTGCGCCGAGTTTTCGGTACGAGGCAAGCGGCAGCC
>CAYGIZ010000054.1:0-4479 GCA_964350075.1 uncultured Candidatus Saccharibacteria bacterium
CTGCAACTTCAATATATATTTTCTTGATAATCCCGCTTTCAAGCTTGTCACCCTTTTCTCTTGAGAAAATCTTTACAGAAATAACTCGGCCTCTCTTACCTCCTTCCATTCTTTTTGATGTATCTTTCACATCGCGAGCCTTTTCACCAAAGATGGATCGTAGAAGGCGCTCTTCAGGAGTAAGCTGTGTCTCGCCTTTTGGAGAAATTTTACCAACTAGAATATCTCCCGGTCGAACTTCCGCTCCGACTCGCACAATTCCGTCCTCTGCTAGATTTTTAAGCTTGCCTTCTCCGATGTTTGGAATATCACAAGTTGTGACTTCCGGTCCAAGCTTTGTGTCTCGCACGTTGATGACGAACTCTTCGATGTGGATAGAGCTGAACTTGCTATCTTTTACAACTCTTTCAGAAAGAATGATGGCGTCCTCGTAGTTATTTCCTGACCATGACATGAAGGCAACTAGCATGTTCTGTCCTAGGGCGATTTCTCCTCCATCAGATGTAGAAGTATCGACTAGAACATCTCCTTTCTTTACTTTGTCACCCAAGTTTACAATTGGTCGCTGATGGAAAGCCGTGAAGCCGTTTGTTCTTGAGAAGTGAACCAGATTGTATTCGTGCTTCTTGCCATGCTTGCCCTCAAAAACAACTTTTTTGGAATCAAGATATGTAATTTCTCCGTCTTCAGGAGCCACAATAATTCTTCCTGTATCTATAACTGCCTTATGCTCGATGCCTGTAGCAACTAAAGGAGACTCTGGGATAAGACAAGGAGTTGCCTGCTTTTGCATGTTCGAACCCATGAGTGCTCGGTTTGCGTCGTCGTGGTTCAAGAATGGTATAAGGGATGTGGCGATGGAGAATGCCTGATTTGTAGAAACATCAATGTAGTCAACATCATCTTTCTTGGCTAGGCTGGGCTTGCCGTTGATGCGAACTTCTACTTCGTCGCTGGTGATCTTGCCTGTCTTGTCATATGGAATAGCGGCGTGCGCAATACTATAGTTTTCTTCTTCAAGGGCGTTTAAGTAAACAACCTCGTCCGTGATTTTTCCATTTTTTACTTTCGCGTATGGAGTCTCGATCATTCCAAAATCGTTTATTCTCGCAAAAGTAGAAAGTCGGAGCACGAGACCGATGTTCGGACCTTCAGGTGTGTGAATAGGGCAAAGTCGTCCATAGTGAGAAGGGTGCACGTCTCGAACTTCGAAGCCGGCTCGCTCTCTTGTGAGTCCTCCTGGTCCAAGGGCCGTCAATGTTCTCAAATGCTCGAGCTCTGACAGCACGTTTTCCTGCTGCATGAACTGCGATAGTTGGTTTGTAGTGAAAAATTCCTTGATGCGGGCCTGTAATGGTCGAGGAAATACGAAGCTTACAGGCAAAGTGACATCCGGCTCTACAGTAGACATCTTGTCCTGGATGTTTCTCTTCATCTGCGTCATACCAACTCGGAGCTTCTGTTGTAGAAGTTCGCCGACATATCGCACTCGTCGTGATCCTAGATGGTCGATATCGTCTTCAATCGCTTCAGGAGTATTGTTCAGGAGGACGATATGGGAAACAACCGTAGATATGTCATCTACGGAAATAGTTTTCCTGGCAAGTTCTTTCTCATCCATCGGCTTGCCGAAGCGCTTGTTGAAACGGAATCGGCCAACAGGAGAAATGTCATAGCGATCGGCGTTGAATATACTACCAATGAACTCCCTTGCATTATCAGCAGTCGCCAAGTCCCCATCTCGCAGTCTCTTGTGTATTTCTACATATGCTTCGTCAGTAGTCTTGGCATGATCCTTTGCCAATGTCAGTTCTATAGTCTTCTTGGCTTCAGGATTTCCATTGAAAAGAGCCAGGATAGCCTCATTTGTCTGGGCTCCGAGGATTCGCAATAGACAGGTAATGGGAAATTTGCGTTTTCTGTCGATGCGGGCATATATAGTGCCGTCGGTATCGCTCTCGATTTCCATCCAAACTCCTCTTGTAGGAATTATCTTCGCTCCAAAAAAGTTTTTTCCTTTCAACTCATTTAGAGTAAAAAAAATCCCGAACGATCTCGCAAGTTGAGGCGCTATGACTCTCTCAATGCCGTTAATGATGAAAGTTCCATGGTCGGTCATCAATGGAAAATCAGCAAGGAACATCTCCTGCTCTTTCGTTGCGTCAAGCATCTTATTCTTGAGCTTGACCCTTACTTTTATCTGGCCTTCGTAGGAAAGCTTGTTGGTCTTGGCGTAGTGCTCGTCAAATTTCGGACGAGAAAGCTCAAAACTGGAGAAAGAAAGCTCAAATTTCTTTTCAGCATAGTCTCTTATCGGAGAAAATTCCTTCAAAACATCCGCGATTCCTGTCTCGATGAGCCACTTGAACGATGCAAACTGGGATTCCACCAAACTTGGCATTTCCGCCAATGGTTTCTTGTATCTACTAAAATATTTTTTAGTGATGTGCATGGCTTACAAAGGTATTAAAATGATAAAAAACCATATAATCCTCCACAGTCAGCCATAACACAATCTTGCGAAGTTGGTGACAAGACTATCAGAACACAGTATAAATGTCAACTGCGAGTCAGGGAGATATAGTAATTCCATCCCGTCCAATGTTTATTATGCCTGTTTCGTAGCTTATACCCATCTTTTTCTTCTCTTTTTCTATATTCATAATCACATACAGCCCTATGCTTGTCTCTTCGGAAAAATACTGATCAAATGCAAAATTACCCAATGAATAATAGATTTTCCTACCACCATATTCTTCTATTGCTCCGGCTACATGAGGATGAGTACCAATAACCGCGTCCGCTCCTCTGTCTATGAACTCCCTCGCCCATTTTTTCATTTTTTCTGTAGGCTCACTCTCATATTCCGGTCCCCAATGTGGAGTCACTATCAAAACATCGACTCCCGGACGAAGTCTTTCTATTTCTGCCATTACCTTATCGAAATTTATATAGCTGAATTCATGAAAGCCGATCAGCCCGACTGTTATCCCGTTTTTTTCTGTCACCACACTTATCTCTATCCTATTATCCGGTTCTCCATAGTAGAGCATACCGGCATTGTGTATATATTCACGGGTCATTTGGAGTCCCCTTATTCCGAAATTCAAGGTATGATTATTTGCCAAGCCTAGGATATCGAAGCCCAGAGCGGAAAGCTCCAAAGCCAGGGTCGGATCAAAAGTAAATTGCAAAGCCTTGTTCTTCAGGCTGGCAGTAATAGATTCATAAGGAGTAAATGGCCCTTCTAGATTCCCCACGGCTATATCTGCTTCTGATATCAGGTCGCGCACACCCGCAAAGAAGGCATCGAAACCATTCATATTTATCTTATTTCTGACATTCCTATCGAGCATAATGTCTCCAACTATCAAGATAGAAATTTGAGGGTTTTCCTTTTTAGGTAAAAAAGTGGATTTAAATGTGATGCTAGATGCGTACTGGGCACCCTTCCATAAAGTCATTCCGGCAATGATCAGTGCCAGCAATACTACGATACTACTTTTTATTCCGCCTCCATTCATCTATTAGTTTATGATTACCCGACAGGAGCACTTGTGGCACTCTGTACTTCTTACCCTTATATTCTAATACTTCCGGACGAGTATATACATCAGGAGAAGCGATGCGGGATTCTTCCAATGACTGAATGTCTCCAAGAACTCCTGCTATTTGGCGAGATATGGAATCAATTAAAATCATGGCCGGAAGCTCTCCGCCAGTGAGCACATATGGCCCAACTGATACTTCCTCAACTTTAAATGCCTTTTTCACCCTGGCGTCAATTCCTTCATACCTTCCGCAAATCAAAATTATGTCTTTATGTTTTGCGGCCGCATTTTTTGCGGACTTCGTATCAAACTGTTTGCCGGATGGAGTGAACCAGATTACCTTGGCATTTTTTTTGCCCTTGGCTTTTGCGATTGCTTTTATGACAGGCAATGCCTCAATGACCATTCCTGGCCCTCCTCCATATGGCTTGTCGTCTACCCTCCTATCGGCGTAGCTTGTGCCTATAGTAAAGTCGCGAGGATTATAAAACTTCACTTTTATTTTCTTGTCTTCAATAGCGCGTTTTAAAATAGACTCATTCAGATATGAATCAAAGGCTGCTGGGAAAAGGGTAATGATGTGGTAGGTCATGGAAAAACGATAGCACATAAATACAAAAACCGCATCTCTGCGGCTATTGTATTTATATCTTCAAATCCGCCATCGCCTCATCCACTGTCTTCGAAGCCTTTTCCGCAGGCCTCATCCCACCTTCCGGCTCATTGATCTTGAGGTTCACTCGTGAATTATTCTTCATCCCCACCACTCGAAGAAGGGTCCTGATAGCCTTCGCTGTATTTCCGGATCGGCCGATAACCTTTCCCATATCCGCTGCGCCTACTTCTAAAGTCATGAGAACTCCCATTTCATCTACTGTTCTAGCAATCTTAACTTCATTTGGATTGTCTACAAGTGACTTCACTACAT
>CAYGIZ010000055.1:0-4368 GCA_964350075.1 uncultured Candidatus Saccharibacteria bacterium
CCTGCAGAGTCTCCCTCCACAATGAATATTTCTGATTCGCTAGCATCATTGCTTTGGCAGTCAGCAAGTTTTCCGGGAAGAGTCATTCCCTCCAGAGCTCCCTTTCGAAGCACGCTGTCCTTTGCAGCCTTGGCAGCCTTGCGAGCTTTCATGGCTAGAACGACTTTTGTGATGATAGCTCGGGCATCGTCAGGATTTTCTTCCAGAAAGGATGAGAATGCTTCTCCGAAGACTGTCGCTACTGCTCCTTGCGCTTCTACCGATCCTAGTTTGGCTTTCGTCTGTCCTTCAAACTGTATTTCGCGAAGCTTGACTGAAACTACGGCGGTCAATCCCTCCAAAACATCATCACCAGTGAAGTTGTCCTCACCGTCCTTCGTCATATTATTCTTTTTGGCGTAGGCGTTTAGAATGCGGGTCAGAGCGGTCTTGAATCCAGTGATATGTGTTCCGCCTTCTGGGTTGTAGATATTGTTGGCGAAAGCCAGGATGCGAGCGGAGATGTCATCCGCGTATTGCAGTGCGACTTCCACGGACTCCACGCCTTCGACTTTCTTTTCTACATAGAAAATATTTTTGTGTACCGGCTTGAGAATCTGATTATTAAATTTAACAAGGGACGCCAATCCTCCTTCGAAATAAAAGGCGTGGGATGGCAGCTGTAGGCCGAGATCCTTTATGTAAGTAATATCTTCGTCGATTCCAACTTTGAATATTCCTTCTTTGGCTTCTCTTGCATCTATAACTGTGATTCGAAGTCCTCGAACAAGATATGCCTGCTGGCGGAGATGGTTGACTGCCCAATTATAATCAAAAATTACCCCCTCCTTGAAGATAATTGGATCGGGTTCGAAAGTCACAATAGTTCCGTGGAATTTAGTTGAACCGATTTTCTTAACCGGTGCCTTTACTTTTCCTTGGGAATATTCCTGTCGGTAAACTGACCCGTCCTTATGAACCAAGACTTGAGTATATACGGAGAGCGCATTGACTACAGATGCTCCTACTCCATGCAGACCTCCAGAAACTTTATATCCGGTGTTTTCCCCTCCAAATTTTCCTCCGGCATGGAGAACCGTCATGATCGTTTCCAGAGCGGAAACTTTTGTCTGCTTGTGAACGTCGACGGGTATGCCTCGGCCATTGTCCACAACCCTTACTCTATTGTTTGGCAGAAATGAAACCTCGATATCGTCTGCGAAGCCACCCATGGCTTCGTCACGTGAATTGTCAAAAATTTCCCTGACCAGCTGGTTCAGTCCATCCGGTCCGGTAGTACCGATATACATTCCTGGACGCTTCCTAACAGGCTCCAATCCCTCCAGGACCTGTATGGAATCCGCACCGTAATTATCGGTCTTTTCACCTTTTTTCATGGAACTATTATACCAGAAAGCAGTTGGTTTTGCACCTCTATTTAATCCCTCGTTTCTTTACTTTTCCCCCATTTTTAACTAAACTACTGTGTATGACAAACTACGTAATCCCCCGTGATGAGGAAAGAGCCCTTCTCACAGAACTCCGAAAAAGAGAGGATATAGAAGCCCAGAGAATCAAGCGCTATTTGGATATGGCTGATCTGTCGAGGACTCCAGGCAGCCCCCTCAATGAAATCATGAAAAGAGTTACGGGTCTCCCCCTTTTGAAAGACTTTGATCATATTGATATTCCTGAAGTCATCCCTACAAATATTCTCTTCGATCTATTTAATTTTGCAGTAGACCATCCAGCTAGAAGCAAATCCGACACCTACTATATTGATTCAAAAAACGTATTGAGAACTCACGATACTGTGATGTGGTATTACTATTTGAATCTCCCGGAGGTAAAAGAAAAGATTGCGAAAAAAAAATCTTTTGGCGTCATGTGCTATGGAAAGGTATACAGAAAAGACGAAATCGACCGTCGTCATATGAACATCTTCCACCAAATGGGAGGATTGTATCTGGTGCCGAACAACGAAAAAACTCTAGTTCTCGATGATTTGAAAAATGTATTGTCGGAAATAGTGCAGAGCGTTTTTGGAAAAGATACAAAATTCCGCTTCAATCCCGATACTTTCCCTTACACAGATCCATCCCTAGAGGTGGAGGTTGAGGTTAACGGCCAATGGATTGAGATACTAGGCGGTGGCATGCCTCGCCCTATTGTACTCAAGGATTTCGGCGTAGAGGGCTACAATGGCTGGGCTTTCGGCTTCGGACTTGAGAGATTGGCCATCATCAGCATGCAGCTTCCCGATATCCGCCTTCTCTGGTCTACGGATCCTCGGGTGACGAAACAGTTAGTTCTAGGAAATAAGTTCATAGAAGTCAGCAAGTACCCTCCGGTTGTCCGCGATATTTCTTTTATTGTAAAAAATACTTTCGTGCCAAATGATTATTTTGATCTAGTTAGAGAAACTGCACCGGACCTCGTGGAAGAGGTGGCTTTGATAGATAGGTATGAAAATGCGGATAAACTTGGTCAGGATAAAGTCAGTTATGCCTATAGAATTACCTACAGGTCATTGGATAAGACACTCACTAGTGAAGAAGTAAATACTCTGCATAAAAAAATAGAAACAGCGACAATAAAAAACTTCGAAGCTACTATACGTTAAACGATTGGAGCCACCTCCCAGATTTGAACTGGGGACCTTCGCTTTACAAAAGCGTTGCTCTACCAACTGAGCTAAGGTGGCTTTTATTTCGCTATCCCCTCCTCTCCTATCTTCTTCAGATAGAAAGAAGCTCCTCCATTTCTATCTATTTCTCCCCGACCTCGGACCATATCTATGACCTTCTTTGACGGAGGGTGTGCATGAGCCTTCCTATGAAGCCATATATACGCACTGCGCGCCCACGATAGGACATGATACGCGATCCACTGTACTAGAGCAATGGCGCTGCGCTTGTTGAAATATGAAATGAACTTCATGACACGAGCATAAGCCTCTTCTATGATCCTATCGGATCTTTCCATTCTTGGCATCCTCCAGATGAGCATTCCAATTATTCCGGACAAGGATACAAAAAAAGATATTATTACTATGTTCATAGTGGTGTTTTAGCGCTCAATAGCGCTGAATCTACTGAAGCGGGCAATCGCGATCTTTTCTCCAAACTTCTGGACGGCGCTATCTATCAAGGCTTGAATAGTCATCTCAGGATTCTTTATGAAAGGCTGATCCAGTAATACCATTTCTCCGAAATATGTTGCCAACTTTCCTTCCAATATTTTATCCTGCATCTCTTTGGGCTTATTCTGAAGCTGATCGCTAATTTCTTTCATAAAGACCTCTCTAGCGGCCGCCTTATCCTCTTCTTTTATATCCTCTTTATTAAGGAATTTCGGATTCAAAGCTGTGACATGCATAGCAATATCTCTGGCTAGAGACTTGAATTCCTCATTGCCGGAAACGAAGTCTGTCTCGCACATCAGAACCACAACTGAAGCGACATTCCCTGTAGAGTGGACATACGCCTGGACAGTCCCCGCCCCGAATGTTCTATCGCCTCTCTTAGCTGCGATCTCTCCGCTTTTCTTACGAAGAATGACGAGGGCCTTGGCCTGATCACCCCCAGCTTCCTCAAGAGCTTTTTTGCACTGCATGACGGAGACTCCGGTCTGATCTCGAAGATCCTTTATTTGTTCGGTTGTAATTACCATATATGCCTCCCAATTATACTACGCCTGCGCCTTACCTTCCAACTTACCTTCATTATAGGCCTTGGTTATCTCATTTACGAAAAATTGTATGCTTGTCTGTGATGCGTCATTGCCGACCATAGGATATGAAATTTCCTTGATATTGCAGTCTGAACCGGCAAGAGCAATGACCGGCACGCTCATGTCCAGGGCTTCTTTTACTGCATTCTTTTCTTTTCTAGGATCAATGACAAAAAGAGCTTTTGGAAGATCCTTCAATGAGACTATACCTGAAAAAAACCTCTCCAAATTCGCGATCTCCCGGTCAATCAAAAGACGCTCTTTTTTTGTGTATTTTGCAAGTTCTCCTTTTTCTCTCTCTGAAGTCAGCTTCTCAAGCTTTTCTACTCGCTTGCGTATCTGTACTGCATTGGTCAAGGTTCCCCCGATCCATCGTCCGTCTACATAGGGCATACCCAGTGACATTGCTCCGTTTTTAACTGCATTTCTAGCCTCGCTTTTGCCACCAACAAAAAGGATAACCTTGCCGTCTTTTCCCAGATTCTTTACGAATTCCTTGGATTTTTCTAAAAGCGCGTTAGTCTTCTCGAGATCAAAAATTTCCACCTTGTTCTTTATTCCGAAAATATACGGTGAAACGGTAGGATGTCTGCGGGACTTAGAAAAAGCGAAATGTGCTCCGGCATTGAACATACTGTCTATCGTGCTGTTTGTGGT
>CAYGIZ010000056.1:0-4019 GCA_964350075.1 uncultured Candidatus Saccharibacteria bacterium
ACATACAAGAGGCTGGAATGGCTTAAGCAGACCTATCCATACTACGAGGGTTTCGATGAAGCCTATAGAGTCCCATATCTGGTATATCTTAGCCAAAATAAAAAATATATTGTCTGGCATGAGGATGACAGGAGCTTAGGAGAAAAAATTAATTTCGCCAGAGAAAATAATCTCAGAGGAATCTCCGCTTGGGTTTTGGGATTAGAAAATCCTAGGATCTGGCAGGTTATTTAATAATAGCATTTTCTCCACAAAGTACTTGTAAACTCCAGTGCTTTTTTCATGTGATACTCCGAAAAATTTTCATCCACTCCATGCATATTACAGTCGTCATTGCATAGTGGAATAAGAGTCATAGGCTTCTTTAAAATATTTTTGAAATCAGATACAACAGGGATGCTTCCGCCAACATGCTGATGAATTATTTCTTGCCCATGTATTTCTGATAAGAGTTTTTTTATAGGACTTATTTCTTCATGATCGGTGTCGAGGAAAATTGGCTCGCAGTGAACTTCTGTTTCAATCAAAAGTTTCACAAAGGAAGGCGTCTCCCTCCTTATAAATTCTTCCACTTCCTTCATTACATATTTTGAAACCTGCGGATGAACGGTTCGAATATTCAAACGGGCTTCGGCTTTACCGGGAATTATATTTTTGAAACCATTGCCTGTATAGCCGGAGTTAATACCGGATATTTCTATGTTCTGCTTCAATCCTCCAAAAGTGATTTCATTATTTATCTTTATTTTTGAGAGCATTTTTGAAAGTTCCAGAGCCGGGTTAGGAACCATGCCTCCAAAAAGCCCGGAGTGCCTGTCATTTGAGTGCGTCTGATACACTATGCGCATATTTCCTCCGCCGCGAAATGATACGTCCAAAGTCGGGCTAGTACCTCGCATTTCTCCGTCGGAAATAATGACTAGATCGCATTCCAGTAATTTTTTATTTTCTTTTATAATTTTTGAAAGAGAAGGATTGCCGGATTCCTCATTTCCTTCGATCATGAAAATAACATTTGAGGACAAAGTTTTTGCCTTAATCGCGCTGAAGACGCTTACGATATGCGCGAGTATTTGTCCTTTATTATCTACAGCTCCTCTAGCAATATACCTGTCTTTTCTTTTTGTCAGGACAAAGGGATCGCTTATCCATCCATCACTTTTGTCCGCAGGCTGTACATCGTAGTGGCCGTAAACCAGTATGGTCCTTAGCTTCGGATCTGCTTCATACTTGGCAATGATTATGGGATTATGGTTTTTCCCCTTTATCTGCCTAACTTTAAATCCATTTTTCTTAAACAGATTTGTCAGCCAAGCGACTGCCTTATTGATATCAGCTTGAAAAGAGGAATCAGTGGAGACGGTTTTGAAGGCTATAAATTCCTCCAACATTCCAAGGTATTCTTTTTGTAATTTCTTCATAGTTTTGATTGTTAAATAAAGGTTGGGTGGGAATGTTTGGAGCATTTCACCCCAACCTCGCTTAGATCATCGAGTATCCAGGTCCACCATGCATCCTGTAGTCAGATAACACGCTAACCTTGATTGTGACCCTCTTGTCCTTAAAGCCGGTTATCCTTATCCTCCTAATTATTTTTTTGGAAGATGAGAAGTCTCCAGCGCCATTATTCTGAATTTTTTGTTTTTTCATAAAGTGGTTTGTAAAAAAAGACATCAGCTTTGCGAGAGCTGACTTCTGTTAATTACTTTAGTTTTTCGATCCTGTTAGCGGATGAGTACTTTAGCATAAGTCAATTCTCGAGTATATGAAATAGGGGCCAGCAACCAGAAGCTGACCTTCACCATATGCATATATCGACAAATTGTCTGCGCTAAAACTTTCATGTGCTTAATGTTATATGACAATAATTGTAATGTCAACAGCAATTTGTTAATATGGGCAATAAGATAATATATTATAAAAATAAATATGAAAAACGTCACAATATACTCAACTCCCACTTGTCATTTCTGTCAACTAGCCAAAGAATACATGAAGACTCACGACATTGCATATACGGAGCATGATGTCGCTTCTGACTTGGAAAAAAGGAAGGAGATGATAGATAAAAGCGGTCAAATGGGAGTGCCGGTCATAGACGTAGAAGGAAAAATTATCGTAGGTTTCGATGAGAATGAATTTGCAGAAGCGGTGGGGGTGAAGTAGGATAAAGTGACAGCCTCCGTAGTTCAATGGATAGAACGGATCCGTCCTAAGGATTTGATGTCAGTTCGATTCTGGCCGGGGGCACAACGATATGCTATACTCTTCCCATGACCCCGGAAGAAAGATCGCTCCTTGAGCGCACGCACCAGCTTGCCGAAGAGAATAATGAGATCCTGCGCTCCATGAAAAGAAGGGCCAGGCTGGGCACGGCCATAAGAGTTTTTTACTGGGCGGTTATCATAGGAATTTCATTTGGAGCGTTCTACTTTATCCAGCCTTATTTGGACTTTGTGAGAGGCGTGGTAGGCGGTGAAAATGCAACAAGTACTCAAAGTAATTACAATCGGGATCTTTTAGATTTATTAAAATAAAATCCACTAAACACATATTTACGTGAAAAAACAATTGAATTAAGAAAAGCAGGGCATAGCTATAATGAAATAAATAGGCTCCTTGGTATTCCAAAATCTACTTTATCAGATTGGCTGAGTCCCATACCTTTGTCGGATGAAGCGAATAAGAGACTTAAGGATAGAGTTAGGGAAGGAGGAGTGAACGCTTTTGTAAAAAGGAATAAAGAGCAGACTGCCATTGCACAAAAGAGGGCTTTGGATATAAGAGAAACAGCAAAAGGTGAAATTCCGGATATTTCTAAAACTGATTTACTAATCATTGGCACTGTATTGTATTGGGCAGAAGGATATAAAAGGCTAAAGATTAAAGATGGTCGAGAACTCACTTCTCATGTCGTTGCATTAACTAACTCTGATCCTGCAATTGTCCGTACTTTCATTTTATTTCTTAAGGAAGTTCTGGAAATTACTGACGAAAAAATCTTTATTGAAATGCGGCTATTCAAGCACATGGATGCCGAGGAAGCCATTGCATATTGGATGAAGTCTACAGGCTTATGCAGATCGCAATTCAGAAAGCCTTCATATCCCGTAAGCAGTGCAAGCAAGGGAATAAGGCCTATAAATCGCTTGCCTTATGGAACCGTTCGGGTTATAGTTTCTGATACCAAACTCTTTCATAGAGTGTTGGGATTGATAGAAGGAATAAAAGAAAAATTGCCGAGGTAGCTCAGTTGGTAGAGCGTTCGCCTGAATTCTTCGGGCCTTTATGCCGTAAGGCGTATAGAAAAAGTGGGTGAACTCGGGGAACATTTATAGATGAATATCTGTAAACAATCCCGAGCCAAGCCTTAAATATTAATTTATTTAAGGAAGGTGTAGAGACTATCCCGAAAGGGAGTACTATCTGGATATACTTGTCCGGATCGGAAGCGCCCACCTCCGTCAAAAACGGATGATGATATAGTCCAATCCTCATGGAAGAGCGATAGGTCCCCAGTTCGATCCTGGGCCTCGGCACAGTTATGGGTAGATTTAAATAGTCTTTACTTTCAACTTTGAAAGTCTCTTCTTGTCTAATTTTGGAAGTTTAAGTATTAGCAAACCATGCTTTTCAACAGCTTCTGCCTCATCAACGTCAATTTCCGACGGGAGGGTAATTGTACGAGAAAACGTACCCCAATAAAGCTCTCTGGCAAAATAATCTTCTTCCTTTACAACTTTTTCTTCCTCTCTTCGACCCTTTATGGTGACCATGTCGCGGGTAATGGAAATATCAAGATCTTCCGGACGAACTCCGGCGATCATTGTTTTTATAACTATAAGTTCAGGAGTTTGATAGACATCAACGGTTAATTCTCCATCCTTTTCTTCCTCCTCTGACCAGCTGGATATTGACGCAGAGGAATGCTTCTTGGAATGCTTCTCTTCTTTCTCCTCAATTATTTCATCGCGCTCGTCATCTACACGAACAGAGCCTGTAAGTCTTTCAAAAAATGA
>CAYGIZ010000057.1:0-3778 GCA_964350075.1 uncultured Candidatus Saccharibacteria bacterium
TTACTACAGACAACCCTTATCGTTTTTTATCATCGTCCTTATCTTCTTTGGTTTTCGCGTTCATCAGGCTTCAGCAACATTTGTACCTCCATGCCCGTTAGTTCCTGGGGATAATCGTACAATCGTAAACTTTACTCTTGGTGGAAGGATAGTTTCAGTGACGGAGGCAATTGTATCTGATACAGAGAACTACCCTGGATTTTCATACAAAAAAGATTCTATACCAGCCACTCTTTCCGCGGGGAAATACAAAATAACTCTTTTCGGTGTGGACGTTGGAATTGATCGCGCTAGTCTCATTGCGGAACCAAATGAAAGATGGTATGTACTTCTAAGTAATGGAACAAGCGAGATTACCCGGACCAACATTACCGACGATTTAGCTGACGGCGTAAATACTGCGACCAAGGAGCAAGTTGTGAATACAGAATTGGAATTGCTGACCAATATCGATTCTTTTGTAGCAGTCAATGCTCAATATCCAGACACATCTAGCCCAAACAGTCTTTATCCGATCTGTGCTGCTTTTGACCTGATACCGCCTCCAACGGTGGTTCCAATATTACTGGACAATAATATTTCTAATCCGCCAGTTATCGGAGTGCCACTTCTTCAAGATAATAATGTTGGTGGTGGAGCAAGTATCTCTACTCCAGTCCTACAAGATCATAATGTGGGAGGAGGGGCAAGTGTATTAACTCCTACGCTTCAGGATAATTCAATCGGTGGTGGAGTAGGCGTTTCTACTCCAACTTTACAAGATAATTCCATTGGAGCGGGTGCGGTGGTTACAGCTCCAGTTTTACAAGACCATGGTGTCGGAGGAGGGGGGGAAGATGTGGTGACGAGTATTTCTGGCGGAAGCGGCGTTATTCCTCCAGTTATAGTATCTACACCTTTTTTTCCTTATGCAGGAATGCACGGGGATAAAGAAAAAAATACTCTTTGGAATATTCCTCAACTGATTGCAAGGGAGTTTAGATCATTTGCGAAAATATTTTCAAGGAAGCCTATGCTAGCTCTTGCGGAAACGGCAGTAGGAGCACCAGAAAGAATTATGATACCGTCCATAAAAATTGATGCACCCATTGAGGGCATTGGACTTACAGAAAATAAAGCTCTGGATACACCGAAAAATATCGAAAATGCCGGCTGGTTCAAGTTCGGCCCTCGTCCGGGTGAAAGAGGAACGGCTGTCATAGATGGTCACTATGGATGGGTGGGCAGAAGGAATGCAGTCTTTGATGATTTAAATAAATTAAAAATTGGTGACGAAATCATTATTCGGGACAGTAATGGCAAAAACATCACCTTCAAAGTCCGCGAGATACGCCAGTTCAGCTCAAAGGACAATACTCCTGATGTATTTTTCACGGAATCAGCCGGAGAGCATCTAAATCTCATTACTTGTGATGGGGAATGGAATGCCAAGGAGCAGAATTATGGAAAGAGGCTAGTAGTCTTCGCAGATCTGGCTATTTCGTCTACGCCTTGACATTTATCTACAAGTAGGATAAGTTTTGCATCTATGAAGCAAATAACATATTCAATTTTTTCAGTAGTAATACTCGCATTTTTTCTCTATTTTCCTGTTACCACTGAAGCTCAGATCACCCTGCAAGATAACGGAACAACGGCTCCTCCAGCAGCTCCTGTTCTGCAGGATAACGGCACAACTGCGTCGCCACAACCAAGCTCAACACCTGTACCTCCAGTACTTCAGGATAACGGCACAACAGCTGGAACAGTAGCTGATACATCTAAAACTGCGACCGTGGTCAAATCCACCAGCGTAGGCGGAGGATCTATAGGAACAGGTTCTGTTACCAATGTTTCGGCGAATACGTATACAGTACAGATAGTTCCAACTGCTACTACATCCTGTAATTTCATTACAGAAAATATCAAGACGGGAATAAAGAATTCTGCCGACCAGGTCATCAAACTTCAGAATTTCCTAAAAGATACCGAAAAAATGGACGTGAATGTGACAGGCATATTCGATCAAAAGACAATCCAAGCAGTGAAAATTTTCCAGGCAAAATACACAGTTGATATTCTCGATCCATGGAATGTGAAAGTTCCTACGGGCAACGTCTATCACACAACCAGAAAGAAAATTAATGAAATACACTGCAAGAGTCCTGTTTCTCTGACCGCAGCACAGATTGCAGAAATATCTTCATACAAAAATTCAGCCAAGAAAGCTGTTCAGATCGCGCAGGCTCTAGCCGCTCCAGCACCCATAGCAGAGGAAAAGACAAAAGCAGAAGCGCAGGCAGAAGTAAGGTCTGAATCTCAAACCGCAGCCGCATCCGACACAGAAACGCCTCGATTCTCCAAGAGACTTTGGGATTTCACCAAGAGCATTTTTGGACGCTAATTTTCTAACGAAAGATTTCCAACAGCTTTAAAATCTGTTTGAGTAGAGTCTTTTTTCATTACCCCAGCCAGAGCAATCATCAAGGCATTGTCTCCTGTCAGTCCAGGAGTAGGTAAGTATAGAGGTAGGTCATATTCTTGAGCCAGCTTTTCAAAGGCCTGACGAATATGCTTGTTGGCTATTACTCCTCCTCCAATGATCAATGTTTCGTATTCGTTTTCATCCATGGTGATTTTCGTCTTTGAAATTAAAACTTCAGTCACAGCGTCTTCGAATTCCCGGCAAATTTCCTTTTTCTGATTCCCAGTTATATTTCCAAGTTCTTTTAATAAATAAAGCACGGCAGTTTTTAGTCCTGAAAAGGAGAAATTGACATCCTTGGAGTGGATCATTGGCCGAGGCAAAGTAATAGTCTTCGGCAATTTCTCGGCTCTGGCCAGTTCCGCAAGTTTTGAAACTTCATGACCTCCAGGATATGGCAGTCCCAACATCCTGGCTACTTTATCAAAAGCTTCACCAACCGCGTCATCCAATGTCCTTCCCAGTATTATATATTTTCCAATTTCATCCACCTTCACAATTTCCGTATGCCCTCCGCTTATGAGAATGGCAAGCGATGGAAGCTGCATAGGCCTAAGTCTTTCGAAATTAGTATGTGGAGAAGAGCCTTGGAGAAGAGTGGAAACAATATGGCCTTCCATATGATTAATTGGAATGACAGGAACCTGTAACTTTTCGCCAAGTTCTTTCGCAAAGACAATCCCTGTCCAAAGAGCGATTTCTAAACCGGGACCTTGCGTAACAGCTATGGCGTCTATCTTCATTTCTGGAAGTTGTTTGTAGAGAATTGGAAGGTTCTTTGTATGCTCTCTTTTGGCGAGAGCAGGGAAGACTCCGCCGTATTCTCTATGAAGGTTGATTTGGGAATTAACAATATTGGCCAGGATTTTATACTCAATTTTCCCGTCTTGTTCGCGAGTCTCGAGAAGGCATAATGCCGTCTCATCACAGCTTGTTTCGATGCCGAGGATAATCATTTTGTTATTGTATGTGGGCGGTACAAGGCTCGAACTTGTCACCTCGTCGACGTCAACGACGCGCTCTACCAAATGAGCTAACCGCCCAAGTTTTCTATTATTTTCTCACAGCAGATTCTACTAAGATATACTAATTTTCTTTGTATGGCAACATTTCCGCACTTGACTACGCATACTCCTTTATATGAGTCATAAGTCTTTGATCCCAGCGTCCTTTTATCAATACTAGCCTTTCTAAAATTTTTCAAAGGGATTTTTAGTGTTTTGGACCAATACAACTTTAATTCTTCAGGATTCTGATCAGCACGTAAATGTAAATTACATGTGATATTTTTAATATCAATATTATATATTTTTT
>CAYGIZ010000058.1:0-3744 GCA_964350075.1 uncultured Candidatus Saccharibacteria bacterium
TCTCATAGCAGCCATCCTATCATTCTTGACTTATTAACACAAATAATATATAGTATTGTCTCAAATGAATCCTAAATTTTCACAAGGCTATGGCCGAGGCTCAAGCAGATCTCGTCCTCCCTTCAATAAAACATTCAAACCAAGCTACGGCAGCCGACCTCCGCAGAGGAGAGGAGGTAGAGGACAGGGCATGGGCCAGTATATTGACTCTTCTCGCTTCATTAATAAAGCCGTCATCACTGAAAAAGTTGAGCACTTCGTGCCAGATCATGCTTTTTCTGATTTTCATATTGACGAAAAATTGAAGAAAAATATTAAGGACAAGGGATATGTGAGCCCCACTCCTATCCAGGACAAAGCTATTCCGCACATCATCCGAGGGTCAGATCTAGTGGGTATCGCAAATACCGGCACAGGCAAGACTGCAGCATTCCTAATCCCTCTCATTAACAAAGTTCTCTTGTCCAGAAAGCATGTCAAGCCCGATCCTTCAGACGCGCGAGTGCTCGTCGTAGTGCCTACACGAGAGCTTGCCCAACAGATAGAAAGTGAGCTCAAGGACTTTACGCCAAACCTAAATATGTTTGCGGTCTGTTGCGTTGGAGGCGCAAGTATGGGATACCAGCTTTCCGGTCTTCAGCGTGCGCATAGCTTCATCATCGGAACTCCAGGAAGGTTGAAGGATCTCATAGATAGAAAGAGCATCAATCTCGCTAGATACTCTACGGTTGTTCTCGACGAAGCCGATAGGATGCTAGACATGGGGTTCATCGCTGACATCAAATACATGATTGCCAAAATGCCTCCAGAGCGCCAGACACTTTTCTTCTCCGCGACCATGTCTCCGGAAATAAAGGCGCTAATAAAAGATTTTCTAACAGAACCGGTCATGATTTCCGTCAAGACGAGCGAAACTTCTTCGCAGGTTGAGCAGGATATTGTGCGCGTGCCGGCTGGAAAAAACAAGTTGGATGTGCTTCGCGATCTTCTTGTTCAGCCGGGTTTTGATAAGGTGTTGATTTTCGGCAGGACAAAGCATGGCGTAGAAAGATTGGCAAAGGAATTGAAGACAATGGGATTTAAGGCGGAATCAATTCACGGAAATAAGACGCAGGGCCAGAGGCAGAAGGCGCTCTCGCTTTTCAAGCAAAGCCATGCCAACATACTAGTGGCGACTGATGTTGCAGCAAGAGGACTTGATATTGCCGGCGTGAGTTATGTCATCAACTTTGAAATACCGTCTACATATGATGACTATGTACACCGCATCGGCCGAACCGGTAGGGCAGGCAAGAGGGGAAAGGCTCTGACTTTTGTGTAATATTGGACTTGACGGTTCGTCATAGGTTCTGCAGTCGCTTATTTTATAATTAATAAAAAACATATGCTCGTAACAATCGCAATTGTTCTATTGGTTTTATGGCTATTGGGAATTATCGGTGTCTATAGCATTGGCTGGTTTATCCATGTCCTCCTAGTGGCAGCTATCATCATGTTCCTCATCAGGATTATTCAGGGTAGAAATCCTATTCAATAATGAGAACCGGACATCTGACGGCTTTACTCATTGTTCTTGTAGTTCTGGGCTTGATTGCTTGGCTTCTCTATAGACAACCCATACAGCCAACTTCTTCCGTTCCATCACCAACCGGGACTATATGTACAATGGACGCAAAAATGTGTCCCGACGGTTCATATGTCGGACGAACAGGAACGAATTGCGAATTCGCAATGTGTCCATCTATAACTGACCAAGCAAAGTTTCCTGGCGGAATTTTTGCAGTTAGGTTTGGTCAAAGAGCAGGAGGAGGTACTCTCACAATTATTCCTCGTGAAATAGTAGAGGACAGCCGATGCGCGTCTGATGTTCAATGTATTCAGGCAGGAACAGTTCGAATAAAAGCAGACGTTGTATATAAAGGAGCCACGACCACTCAAACTATTAAGCTCGATACTCCACTCTCATTCGGTGCCTCGTCAGTTACCATGAACCAAGTTCTGCCCGCGCCCATCTCTACTAAAAAGATATTACCTGCAGAATATAGCTTCACCTTTACATTTGTGCCATAAGTTTTACTTTGGTATAATTTGGGCATGAAAAAAATACGAGTCGCGATCAATGGCTTCGGCCGAATTGGCAGGGCGTTTTTTAAGCTGGCAAAAACAAATGATGAGATAGAGGTGGTGGCTGTAAATGATCTGGGAAGTATCGAAAGCATGGAATATCTTTTGAAATACGATACGGTTTATGGAAAAAGCGACTTTAATTTGAATAAAGTTAAATATTTAAGCGAAAAAGATCCGACCAAGTTGCCTTGGAAAGATCTGGATATTGATGTGGTTGTAGAATCAACCGGTCTTTTTACATCTACGGAAAAAGCGCAGGTTCATATCACTGCCGGTGCCAGGAGAGTCGTGATTTCCGCTCCTATAAAGGACGATACTTCGCCTACGGTTCTCGTGGCCATGAATGAAGAAAAGCTAAAGTCCTCACAAATTTCATCAAATGCCTCCTGCACTACAAATGCCGGCAGTCCTCTCATCGCCATTCTTGACGAAGCTCTGGGAATCGAAAAAGCATTGCTCAACACTGTTCATGGATACACAGCCAGCCAGGCTCTTGTCGATGGTCCGAATAAAAAAGATATGAGAGAAGGCAGAGCGGCGGCGCAGAATATCGTGCCTTCATCCACCGGCGCGGCTATCGCGGTCACAAAAGTCATGCCGCATCTCGCAGGACTCTTTGACGGCATTTCCATTCGAGTGCCCGTACCTTGCGGTTCTATTGTCGATGTAACTTTTATTTCAAAGAGAGAGACGAGCGTGGATGAGGTGAATAAGATCCTGGAAACTGCCGCGAAAGATCCGAGGTGGAAGGGGATATTTACTGTAACAAAAGAGGACTTGGTTTCTTCAGATATAGTGGGTAATCCACATGCTTCGATTGCCGATCTAGCCTTTACTAGAGTAGTTGGAGGAAACCTCGTGAAAGTTCTAGGGTGGTATGACAATGAGTTTGCTTATGTAAATACGTTAGTCAGACATGTGGCGGAGGCTGGGAAGCTGGTGTAAACATTACAATAAAAAAACACCACATGGACGAACCATGCGGTGCTTGTTGTAGTCAGAGTTTTTCTACAAGAGTTGAAACTCTTGAGAGGGCATTTCGATATCGCCCTTTTCGGAATAAATCCGGATCCTTTCCATCTCTTGGAGAATCCGTGTTTCCGTTTCCATATCATTTTCGGTGTACTCCTCATTGGCCGGACAGTTTATGTACGACACTCGAGGCCACTGTTTGCGGAAGGTCAGATGGGCCCTGCGTTGATGAACCGGTCTTGAGACCAGTATCATCCGTAAGACCTTTGTCCCCAATTCCTTTTCAAGAAAGGGGATTGCCTTTTGCGCCTCTGCTAAGGTGTTCGTGGTGAGTCCATCCGTGAGGATGTCTTCGAACGGCACTCCGAATTCCAGTAGAACCTGTCGGTATTTCTGGTTTTCAGGCACTCCCCAGATTTTTTCTCCTCCGAAGTTTCCTCCGGTCGAGATGAAGGCGATTTTCGGCGCAAAGCCCTTTTTGTACAACTCGTATGCCCGCTGTACTGGGGCAAGACTGGAACCTCCTAAAATAAAGATGACATCACTTTGTTCTGGTGCATCTTTGACATTCAGAAAGTTCCAACACTGTCTCATGTTCACACTACCTCCTTTTTTTGATGTTCAATTTGGTACATTAATATGTTA
>CAYGIZ010000059.1:0-3584 GCA_964350075.1 uncultured Candidatus Saccharibacteria bacterium
AGCACGAGGTCTTTGCCGTCACGTCCATGCATGCTTTTCTTCATTCCCGATATGCCATCTTCAGCCGAAAATTCTTTTACATTTCTATACCTATTGAGTATGGAAAGATCGCGAATAGCGCGGACGTAAACGTCTCCTCCTTTTCCGCCATTACCCCCCGCCGCGCCGGCGAATTCTCGTCCGCGCTCATGTAGCCAGCGCACTACACCATCACCACCATCACCGGCCTTGATGTGAAGATTTATTTCATCTATGAACGCCATTTCTTGATGATTTATATATCTCTAGAAGTACAAAGAGGAACGCTATTACAAGAGGACCGAGGATAAATCCGACTAGCCCAAATAGGGTCAAACCGCCAAGTACAGATAGAAGAATAATAGCAGGGTGGATCTTGATTCCCCTGTTTACGAGCAATGGGCCAAGTATATTGTCTATGAGGCCGACAGCCAGAATTCCCCAGATCAATAGGCCGAGAGCGTATCCGGTAGAGCCGGTGAAGAATAGATATAGTACCGCTGGCACAATGACAAGAGAAGTTCCGATACCAGGAATCAGAGCTGCGATCGCCGCGATACTTCCCCAAACCACCGGCTGCGGGACGCCAAATATGGCAAAGCCAATTCCGGTCAATATTCCTTGTATGACTCCGACTATGAGACTACCGACAACTACGGAATATACCGCCTGCTCAAGCCTTTTGAAAATCATTTCATCGTCGGTATCCACAAGTGGACTCAAGTTGATGACCTGCTGCTTAAAACTTTTTCCGTCTCGGAGGAAATAGAAGAGGGTGAAGAATGTGATAAATAATCCAACGAGCACTTTTGTGACTCCACTAAAGAATGTATCTAAATGAGAAAATACCCATTCCAAAGCTCGCTGGATATATTCAGTCACGTTTAGAGTGTCGAAAGAAATCGAAGGATAGGCGTCAAAGAGGGCGTTGGAAAACCACTCGGAAGCTGTATTTAGAAATGTAATGATATTAGAACGGCCAGACTCTTCTGTTAAATAATAGTACATATCCTGCACTTCGCTGTATAGTTTTGTGGTGATAAAGAATCCTGGGACAAGGACTATGACCACTACAAGAAGAAGGGTGATCAATGCTGCGGTGGTACTTCGCTCCTTTTTAAATAGCAGGAATCTATATACTGGACCGAAAATCACCGCCAGGGCGATTGCTAGGACGAGAGGCGTCAGGAAAGGTATGAATATTAATACAGCTAGGATAAAAACCACTAATAATAGCCCGCTGAAGAAATAATGGGTAGAATAATTGTTCATAGAGATAGTCTAGCAGATTTCTAATTTGTAATCCAATATTGTGTTATCTGGACCGAAATTTGGCCCAAAGAGAAATTTGCCCTTGAACTTTTCGCCCCGCAGGAAGAGTGGCATCCAGTATATGTCATCCGGCCACATTTCTTTAAAGGGGATCTCGTCAACATTGAACCATTGAGGCTTCATCTCATCGCTTTCTACGGGCTCGCCCGAAAATTTTACAGCGCGGAAAATATGCACCTTCAATATCTCCAATCGTCCCTGAAATTCAAAATCTATGACCCCCATTTCTTCTATCTCATTTACTCTGATGCCAGCCTCTTCCTGAATTTCACGTCGTGAGGCGTCTTCCAGGCTCTCTCCAGCTTCCACTTTTCCTCCAAATCCATTCCATCTTCCGGCGCCAAAACCTTTTTTCTTCATACCCAATAGAATTTTGGGATGCTGGTGAACAAAGCAAAGAGTCATGGGCTTTTTCATGGTTTTATTATAGCTCCATCGTCTTGCAAAAGAAATTAGGGGGTGTTAATATTCATGTATTAGTGAGTCATTCAGTTACGGAGGTGCACCATGAACATATTTTAATTCGGTGGCCGCGCAACATTAACGGGAGATCTGGTTCAAACCAGGTCTCTTGTGTATTTAGGAAGAGCCTCTTTGATGGCTTCTAATATTTTTATAAATTGATCCGGAGGAAGCAGGCAAATAGAATAAGTTAATCTTTTGCTGCTTATAGATTGAGACTGTGAAATAACTGCGACAGATTTATCTCCCATTGCGGAATGATAAATTGGAATATGAACTCCTTCTATAGGCTTGATTTCCGAACTGGTAAGCGGAACAATCCAAGCGTGGTCTCTATTGTATTTCTTGATAATAAGAGCTGGCTGCTCAAGCAGCTCGCCTTTTCCATCAATTTCCACACCGATATTAACGCCAAGAGACATCCACCAGATTTCTCTTTCTTTAAAAGGTAGCGGGAAGTCTACCTGGTCAATAGCTTTTTTAAGCTCGTGCCAATTTTGATAGTCTTTTTCATATGCCATTCACTAATCATACACACCCGAGATAAATTTCTGATAAACTTTTAATAAATTATCGATAAACTTTTTATTGCACAACAAAAAGTCCTATTTACGCAATAGGATTGATTGTTTCCTATTTATTTCAGTTAACTAAAGTGCTCACAAATGACATATTTTACCCGCCTATATATATGATTAATGCGCCCCATGACACTTCTTATACTTCTTATTTGATCCGCAAGGGCAAGGGTCATTCCTTCCCACTTCTTTTTCTGCTTCTTTATTCACCCCATTTCCCCCATCTCCAGACCCGGCCCCGATCACCTGCGCCTGATCATGAATTTCCTGCAATTTCACCGCTTCCGGAGTAACGATACCTCCAGCAACATGAGGCAATAGATTTATAATCTGCGCGTCAATCGCCGCCTGCATTTCTCGGAAAAGTCTTAAACCTTCCTTTTTATATTCCACTAATGGATCTCGCTGTCCATAAGCTCGCAGATTCACACTTGATCTCGTATAGTCCATGACCTCTAGATGCTCCACCCAATACATATCAATAGCCTGCAGCATCAGCTGACGAACAACAACTAGAAAACGATCACGGCCGACAGAAGCAATCTTTTCCTCAATTATTTTTTTGTCCACCACAATCTCCATTATCATGTTTTCGATCTCCTCCGGCTTTCCTAGAAGGATTTTTCTCCTTCTCTCATATATAGTCTTTCTCTGGTGATTCAAAATATCATCGTATTCCAAAATATGCTTGCGAGAATCAAAATTGAATCCCTCTATCTTTGACTGCGCGCTCTCGAGCGATTTGGTAATGATACGGTTCTCAATAGCTTCATCATCTCGCACTCCAAGACGGCCCATGAGATTCTTCACTGTATCACCAGCAAAGACACGCATCAGCGAGTCCTCGAGAGAAACAAAAAACTGCGTTTCTCCCGGATCACCCTGTCGTCCGGATCGTCCTCTAAGCTGATTGTCTATACGCCTTGCCTCATGTCTCTCTGTACCCAGCACAAAAAGTCCACCAATTTTCTTGACTTCTTCATACATTTCTTTACTGCCGGGATTCCCTCCAAGCCTGATGTCCACTCCTCGTCCAGCCATGTTTGTCGCTATCGTCACGCCTCCCTTCTTGCCGGCCTGCGCGATGATTTCCCCTTCTCTTTCATGATTCTTGGCGTTCAATATTTCATGAGGCACTCCTTCAGCTTTCAAAAATTCCGATAGAATTTCATTTTTTTCAATGGAAACAGTACC
>CAYGIZ010000060.1:0-483 GCA_964350075.1 uncultured Candidatus Saccharibacteria bacterium
GGACTACTTCCAGCGGGCCTAGTACTGACAGGTGGAGGGGCCGGAATTTCTAATATTGAAGAAATGGCGAAAAGTGCCTTGCGGCTCCCGGCCAGACTAGGCTCTCCAAAAGACGCGACTTGGATTGTGGCATATGGTCTTTGTGTGTTGGGTACTCACGCCGACGAGGATGTTCCCATCGACACCAGCGCCATCTTTTTGTCTAAAATAGGCAAGGCGGCAATTACATGGATCAAGCAGTTTTTGCCATAACTTGTCTAGTTGCACGACAAATAACAAGTGGTATGATGTGTTCATGCCCAACATCACACCAGACATAGAAGCATTCGCCCGCATAAAAGTTGTAGGAGTCGGAGGTTCTGGAAAAAATGCCGTCAACCACATGATCAATTCCAAGGTCAAAGGAGTTGACTTCATTGCCATCAATACCGACGCGCAGGACCTCCATCATTCTCTAGCTAAAAAAAGAATACACATTGGGAA
>CAYGIZ010000060.1:493-3490 GCA_964350075.1 uncultured Candidatus Saccharibacteria bacterium
GAGGCCTAGGAACTGGTATGAATTCTGACATGGGCAAGAGAGCCATTGAAGAAACTCGGGAAGATGTACAGGAAGCTATTAAGGGCGCGGACATGGTTTTCGTCGCTGGAGGACTCGGAGGAGGAACATGCAGCGGTTCAAGTCCTGTAATAGCAAGGATGTCCAAAGAACTGGGAGCATTGACGGTTGCCGTCGTCACTAAGCCTTTCTTTTTTGAAGGGCAGCAGAGGGCCAAGATCGCCGAGACCGCTCTCGAGGAACTCCGCAAGGAAGTCGATGCCATCATCGTCATTCCGAATGATCGCCTTCTTTCTACTATTGATAAAAATACTACTGTAAAGAACGCCTTTGCCATCTGTGACGAAATATTGAGACAAGCTGTTGAAGGAATTTCCGATCTCATCACCACTCCAGGTATCATCAACATTGACTTTGCCGATATACGTACTGTCATGGAAAATGCCGGATCTGCTCTTATGGGCATCGGCTCAGCGACAGGTGAGAATCGAGCTATAGAAGCGGCTAAACTGGCGATCAATTCCCCACTCCTTGATGTCTCTATTACTGGTGCCAAGGGTGTTCTCTTTTCTATTGCTGGTGGCGAAGATCTTACAATGTTCGAGATTCAGGACGCGGCAAAGGTCATCACAGAGTCCATCGATCCTCAAGCTAAAGTTATCTTCGGTACCGTACGCGATGACAAGCTCAAGAAAAATGAGGTCAAGGTCACCGTCATTGCCGCAGGGTTCCCGGATGGAGTCCTTCCGAATATTTCTGCTGTTCCAGGTGCAGCCAAGCCTGCTTCTTTTAGTTCGCAGAACGAGGCTCCTATACGTGAGGAGAAGAAGAATGAGAGTAAGAACAAATTTTTCAATACACCAGTTCCAACTCCGGTGCCAATGAAGGATATCAAAGAAAAAGTTGAGGAGAAGAAGGAGGTGAAGGATGAAGATGATGATTGGGATGTCGTGCCGGCTTTCTTGAGGAGAAGCAAGCTTAAGTAGAAAAGTGCTATAATATTCCCATGATCCACGACTTAGCTATCATCGGCGGTGGACCTGCGGGTGTTGCCGCCGGCGTCTATGCCTCCAGGAAGCGCCTCAAGACGCTATTTATTACCAAAGACTGGAACAGCCAGAGTACTGTCTCCGAGGGTATTGAGAACTGGATAGGTACTGTGCGTATTCCAGGTGCCGAATTTGCAAGAAATTTAGAGGGTCACTTGCGAGCCTATGCGGATGGTGTGGTAGATATAAAGGTTGGTGAGAGCTGTGAGAAAATAGAAAAGGCAGAAAGCGGTTTTAAGATTTCAACAAATAAGGAATTGTATGAAGCCAAGACAATTTTGATTACTACCGGCAGCTTCAGGAAAAAATTGGAAGTACTAGGCGCGGACAAGTTTGAGCACAAGGGCCTTACTTACTGTGCCAGCTGTGACGGTCCCCTGTTTAGCGGACAGGATGTAGTGGTAGTTGGAGGAGGCAATGCGGCATTTGAAAGCGCTTCTCAACTATTGGCCTACTGCAGGAGCGTGACTCTCATAAACAGAACGGATAAATTCCGCGCTGATCCTGTGACAGTTGAAACGGTTTCAAAAAACCCCCATTTTAAAATAATTACGAACGCTATTTCCAAAGAAGTAAAAGGGGATAAATTTGTAAATGCTTTTGTATATACTGATAAGGATGGGAAAGATGTTGAATTGAAAGTGACAGGAATTTTTGTAGAGATCGGATCTATTCCAACTACGTACTTTGCGAAAGATCTAGTAAAGATGGACGAATGGCAGCACATCATGGTTGACCCTCGGAACCAGATGACTTCGGTTCCAGGCATCTGGGCAGCGGGTGACTGCACTGATGGGCTTTATCATCAGAACAACATCGCGGCTGGAGACGCAGTGAAAGCTTTAGAAGATATTTATCTTTTCTTGAAGGCTAAGTAGTGGGGCAAGCCGACCACAAGCCCAACTTTTCTTTCTTTGCTTTCTTCTGCGCATCTTTGAATTCTTTTTGATACTTATACTTCTCCTTATTGAAAGTATATTCTTTGGCAAAACCGTTCTCTATCATGTATTGATTGTAGCTTGTGCCGTCCGTAAATTTAGCGTAAGCGAGAACTCTGCCGTACTTGTCATAATTCCCTTTAGCCTTTTCTTTTTCAATATAGATTTCTTTATTTGAGAGTATTTCCTTTGCTTTGGCAGAAGCCTCTGGTCCATAGCATTGGACTGGTTTTCTGGGATCCATGACTTCTGGAGTATCAATGCCAATGAGCCTAACGGTGACTTCTTTGCCGGCCACATTTGCCACAAGAGTATCCCCGTCAAGTACATCTATGACTCGATACAATTTATCTTCTTTTATCAATTCGGCGTATTTTCCCTTGTTCTGTCCTTTTTCGGATTGGAAATAGATAATACCGGAAGTTCCAAAAAGGAGAATTCCTATTACGATAACATACCCGATTATTTCCTGGATTTTCTTGTTGTGCATGGAGGACAGTATACAATGAATCCTAAATTTTGTGACCCTAACGATACCAGATTCAAAACCTTATATAGAGTTCTTCTTGAAGTTAGACAGCATTATATCAAACTTTGAAAATAAGGCTATTTATCAGTATTTTGGGCAGAAAGTACCCATTGAGTCATTCCCCTAATGTGGTTAAAACTAGACAACATAAGGAAATTATTTATCAGTCAACTCTAATTTCCAATCAAAGATTAAATCTTTTTCGTAAATCTTCCCATGTAAGACTAGGATTTTCACTCTTTGCCTTTAAAAAAGGGTTTAAAACCCTCAATCTCTCGTCCCCTATAATTCTATCCCACTCATTCAAAATCCCCATTTGTGCCAAGATTGCACAGAGAGACTTTAATGCTATGCTGTTCTGAATGCCAATTATCTCAGTACTTTCAAATCCAATTTCTTTTAGTTTGTGTATGAAATCTTCTTCTGTCATTTTTGTTTTTAATTCCCTTTTACCATGCAATCA
>CAYGIZ010000061.1:0-3351 GCA_964350075.1 uncultured Candidatus Saccharibacteria bacterium
GAAATGGCTATCGCCCATAGTAGGCGCACTCATCATCGCTTCACCCCTACCTGATGAGCTGGGAATTTCCCTTTTGGGAATGTCCAAAGTCAAAATCTCCATTCTCATGCCCATTGCATTTGCCATGAACGCTCTTGGCATATATATGCTCATCGGATTTGCTAATCTATTTTTCTAACGTATAATAGTTTTTATGAAAAGAATACTTACTTGGGGGTCTTTTGTTGTCATTGTTGGGCTTATTGTCTGGGGTTTGATCGCAGCGGAACAGAAAGCAGATAAGGAGGGGGCATCCATACCCCTTCCTGACCAGGTCACAGTTACCGACCATGTTCGAGGTAATGATAAAGCGGTAGTGACGCTTGTAGAATATGGAGATTTTCAGTGCCCAGCATGTGCCATGTATCATCCCATAATAGAGCAAGTCCTAGCAGGGTACCCGTCCGGCGAAGTGCGGTTTGTGGCTCGCCATTTCCCATTATCACAGCACGCAAATGCGATGGAGGCAGCACAGGCTGCTGAAGCAGCTGACAAACAAGGTAAGTTCTGGGAAATGTACGGCATGCTTTATCAAAAACAGAAAAGCTGGGAAAATGCAAAAGATGCCAAAGCTGTATTTCTTGGATATGCCAAGGAGCTAGGCATGAATGAAGAGAATTTCTTAAACGACTTCGATTTGCAATCATCAAAGGATAAAATTAATAATGATTACAAAAGCGGGGTGAAAGCAGGGGTGAATTCCACTCCGACATTTTTTGTGAACGGCAAGAAAATAAATAGTCCCCAAGGATATGAAGCATTTAAAAAAGTTATTGACGACGCCATTTCAGAAGCCCGTAAATAGAGGCCTGGTTATCTTTATCTTGGCAATAGCTGCTATAGGTTTTTTTGACGCGACCTATCTAACTATCGAGCATTACAGAAATGTTATTCCACCATGTACAACAGACGGTTGTGAGACGGTTTTATCTAGTCCGTATTCCAAGATCGTGGGGATCCCCGTTGCTTTGCTAGGCTCCATCTACTATCTAACAATCATGGTTCTTCTCTTCGCATATCTGGATACAAACAAAGAAAAATTATTGCGCTGGGCCTTGGCTCTTACCGCATTAGGCTTCTTGGCTTCAATTTATTTTTTCATTCTTCAGGCATTTGTCATACAGGCCTACTGCCAGTATTGTCTGGTGTCGGCTGGAACATCAACAATTCTGTTTATTACAGCCATAACAATATTTAAAAAACAACATGAGTCACTCTAGCATACTAGTCACGAAGCCATCCACAGAGTACGAACTCATGGATTCCGGAGAAGGGGAGAAGCTGGAGAGATTCGGCGATATCGTTCTTTCTCGTCCGGATCCGCAGGCTCTCTGGAAAAAGAATTTACCTAAAGAAAATTGGGCAAAGGCAGATGCTATTTTTTCACGTGAAGGTAAAGACGGACAATGGAGAATAAAGGAGGGGACTCCAGACAAGTGGACTATAGGTTTGGGTGATTTGAAATTTATCATCAAACCTACAGCTTTCAAGCATACAGGACTCTTCCCGGAGCAGTCGGTGAATTGGGAATGGATAAAAAGAGTCATAACTAATTCTAATAATAGAGATATCGAGGTCCTCAATTTATTTGGCTATACCGGAGGTGCCTCACTAGCCTGCGCCAAGGTTGGAGCCAAAGTGGTGCATGTGGACGCATCAAACTCCGCCTTGAATTGGGCAAAAGAAAATGCTGAACTTTCTGGCTTGTCTGCCAAACCAATACGATGGATATTGGATGATGCCAGAGTCTTTGTCGAAAGGGAAATAAAAAGGGAAAGAAAATACGATGCTATCATCATGGACCCGCCAGCTTTTGGTCATGGAGCTAAAAAAGAATTATGGAAAATAGAGGAACACTTTTTGCCACTGGTGGAAAACTGTCTTAAAATTTTATCCGATAAGCCTCTCTTTTTTATCATAAACGGATACTCGGCAGGATATTCTGCTTTAGCTTATAAAAATAATTTGGCGGTACTAGAGAAAAAATTTGGAGGAAGGATAGAAACGGGGGAACTAGCGATCGAAGAATCAAATTCCGGAAGACTCCTCCCGGCTGGAATTTTTGCTAGGTGGGAGAAATAGTTATTCCTTTATCAAAATAATTCCGGTTATAAGTACCGCAAAGAGCAATATCTTTTTGAGCACTTTCTTTCTATGCAAATCTTCCTTGAAGAGTGAAGGGAATATGCCTTGACCAAGCCAGGCATAAACAATCAGGAAAAATGGCGAGGCCATAGTTATGCCTTTGACAACGCTTACCGATGTCAGGGATATCGCATATCCTTCTGCCGCGAAACCAAGGAAAGTAAAAAACTCTTCCAAAAGAAATAGAGGTGAAAGTTTGAGGAAGTCAGGCAGTGCTGACTTGATCTCTCGTCTTAGCTTTGGCAGCAATAGAAGAGACATTCCCATAAGTAGAGCAATTATCGATTCTCCTCCCAGTGCCGTGCTCACAGTCACCCCTCTTTCAAAGAGAAGTTTCATCAGGACTCCCTCACAGGCCAGTAGAAAAGCAGCTAATCCTATATACCAGATCGCCTTGCTGAATTTGAATTGTTTTTTGCTGTGATGAAGTCCGAGGGCAAATACACTCAATATTACGAGGGCTATTCCAACGTACTGTATTACATTCAATATTTCGCCGACAACTAGAAAAGCTAGAATTGGAACAAATATCCTGCCAATGGCAAAAAAGGAAATGACAATGGAAGTATCATCCGACTGCAGTCCTCTATAATAAGGATAAAGATATCCTACGGAAGCAAAACCAAGAAGGATAAAAATTGGAAGGGTGCTTATAGGGGGAATTTCAGGTCTATCGAAAAAGAAGAGAAGCGGTACAAAAATGAGGTTGAAGAGGGATGTAAAGAAGACCAGAATAAATGGATGTCTCTTGAACTTGTGATTGACGAGGAAATTGTCGAAGATTTCCGCTACTGCGTAGAATAGAGGAGAAAGGAATGCATAGATTAACCACATGCAGAAATTATAGCATGGAGAATCATGGCATATATATGAAAGTCTGCTAGAATGTTAATAATACATGACCAATCAATGGATGTATGGACTCACATCGGTCTGCCGATTGCTCTTGCCAGCCATTCTGTAATCCTATACGGAATAAGTCTCGGCCTATTTGTAGATGAATTAACTTATCCTATAATAAGAGGGAAGAATCATGAGGACAATTATTCAGCCGTCTCTATCGTAGGTACTTTGCTTTTCATCGGGATAGTTTTTATTCTTAAAGGTTGGTTAATATTATTTATATGATCTCTATAAAAAAATCTATAAAATTAGACATCTTAATAA
>CAYGIZ010000062.1:0-3284 GCA_964350075.1 uncultured Candidatus Saccharibacteria bacterium
CTCTAATTGCAGTCATCATCGTCCTCCCCATCCGCACCTACGTGGCTCAACCATTCATCGTTAGTGGGCCTTCAATGAATCCTACTTTTGTTTCCGGAGAATATCTTATTGTAGACCAGATTACTTATCGATTCCGCGAACCGCAGAGAGGAGATGTGATCATTTTTAAATATCCGTTAAATACGAAAACTTATTTTATCAAGCGCATTGTAGGCCTGCCTGGAGAAACTTTGTCAGTTAGAAAAGGGGTGGTGGAAATTGACGGAGTTGTAGTGGAAGATCCGAACGCAAAACAGCCGATCCCGACCGGCGATAACTTCGATATTACTCTTGGAGAAACGGAGTATTTCGTCATGGGAGATAATAGAGCAGAAAGCTCTGATTCGCGCATCTGGGGTCCGTTGGAAAAGAAATATATTGTAGGCCGCCCGATCTTGAGCCTCTTTCCTCTATCGAAAATCAGCATCTTCCCAGGAAGACAGAAATAAAAATAACATGAAAAAAAAGCCTGGAAAAAGAAAGACCTGGAAAAACGCTGAACCGAAACACATCCATTATGATAACCTGGACAAGATAGGAGAGGTAGCAATCTACTACGGATTCAGCCCCAGACAAAGTCCTGCCATAAAAAAATCCGATATCGATCACGCTAGAAGCCTTCTTGATGGCGACTTTATTGAGGATGAAGAGGAAAGTCGAGGACATCTTCCGCTGCATGTGGAGGAAAAAGTGGCTTTACTTCGCATGTACCAGGAGGAGAACCTTCACACTCTTCCCCAGCCGGTCATGCTTTACTTCAAGGAGCCGTTCAAGGGGTCATTAAAGAAGGCTTCCGACTATCACCGATATTGCGATTTAGAAATCATCGGCCATTCCAGAAGTATTGCCGAAGCCACACTCATACAGACAGCCAAGGTCATGCTGGCGTCAGAGGGTTATGACAATATCTGCGTAGAGATCAACAGTATAGGGGACAAGGATTCCATTGCCAGATTTGCCCGCGATCTGTCCAACTACTACCGCAAGCACGTGAATGATATGCATGCAGAATGCAGACAGCTATTGAAAAAAGATCCTTTTGATCTGCTAGGATGCGCAAATGAGAAGTGCAGAAAGATGAATGAGGATGCGCCAAGATCCATGAATTTCCTTTCAGAATCCAGCAGAAATCATTTCAAGGAAGTCCTGGAACATTTGGAATCCCTTAATATTCCTTACCGAATTAATAATCATTTGATCGGTAACCGAAAGTACTGCACAGAAACTGTTTTCGCTATAACAAATCTTGATCACAACAAACAAAGCCGTGACCATAAGATACTTGCCATGGGAGTACGCTATGACGGACTAGCCAAGAAAATAGCGTTGAAGCGCGAAATACAGGGAGTTGGAATTTCGATTCTCATAAAAGGCAATTCTCCGGAATTGAGAAAAGAAATAAAGAAGGTCAAGAAACCATTTGCTTCATTTGTACAGCTAGGATTCGAATCGAAGCTATTGAGCCTTTCCCTCATAGAGAATCTCCGACAAGTCAAAATCCCTCTTTTCCTTTCTCTAGCAAAAGACCGCTTGGGCGCGCAGGTTTCTATTGTAGAAAAGAATCATATTCCATATTCAATAATCATGGGTAAAAAAGAAGCCATGGAAAAAAGTGCGATTGTCAGAAATATAGAGACACATGCGCAGGATATCGTGCCATTGGATGAATTGCCGAAGTATATGAAAGGGTTGGAAAAGTAGCGATTTTGCATTTTTACCAGCCTCATGCTATCATTTCCCCACCATGATAAACATAGAAGTCACGAGAAACGGCACTGAAAATGGCCTTGGAATCCTTCGCCGATTTACTAAAAAGGTGCAGGGAGCCGGCATTCTGCCTCGAGTACGAAGCCTCCGATACAACCAGAGAGTTCTTTCCTCGTACAAGACAAAAATGAAGACTCTTAAATCGCTCAAGAGAAAAGCCGAAATTGTTGAACTTATCAAGCTTGGCAAAATGCCTGAAAAAACATCTCGATTCAGCAGATAGTATGAAAGAAGCCGATATAAAGGCGATGAAAAACGCGATCCTTGGAAAAAGCTACGACCTGTCCGTAGCTTTTGTCAGTTCTAATAAGATAAGAAAGTTTAATTTAATTTACAGGAATAAAAATAAACCGACAGATATCTTGAGCTTCCCTCTTTCAAAAAAAGAAGGGGAAATTTACATATGCAAGGCTGAAGCGCGCAAGGAAGCGAAGAAATTTGATCGCGGGTACGACAACTTCCTCCGCTTCCTTCTTATCCACGGACTCGTGCATTTGAAAGGATACGACCATGGTAGTACAATGGAGAACATGGAAGCCAGCTTTAGAAAAAAGTTTGGCGTATGATTCCGCCCAACCATGTCACGCTCAATAATTACGGGAATTGATATTGGCACCGATCAGATCAAGGTGGTTATTTCACATGGCGCAGAAAAAGGCGACAAAGGATTGGATAAGGGACAGACAAAGATTTTAGGGATAGGGATTGCCGAGTCTAGGGGCCTTCGACACGGATATATCGTCAATATGGCTGATGCCGCGGAAAGCATTAAGAGGGCTCTTGCAGAAGCCGAAAAAAAAGCCAATGTAAAAGCAAGGAAGGCTTTCGTAGCTATAGGAGGAATAGGACTAGGAAGTTTTACCTCAGCCAGTTCCATCATCATTTCCAGGGCTGATTCGGAAATCACTGCACTAGACATGAAAAAAGTTCAGGAGCAGTGTGAAAAGGATATTCCTCCAAATCTGATTTTAAATAAAAAAATAATAAACAGCATTCCCCTTCAGTATAAGATCGACGGCAAAGCGACTCTAGGAAAACCTGAAGGAATGAAAGGTAGCAAATTCGAAATTAAGACTCTTTATATCACCTGCCTTGAACATCATCTAGATGACATCATCCAAGCTGTAGAAGAGGCAGGTGTTTCAATCGAAGATGTAGTTGCCGCGCCAATAGCCGCAAGTCTTATTACCCTTTCCAAATCCCAGAAGATTGCCGGCTGTGTTCTCGCTAATATTGGGGCAGAGACGACCGCCATTGCCGTCTTTGAAAACAGCATGCCAGTTTCTCTCGAAGTGTTACCGATCGGCTCTAACGATATCACAAACGATATCGCCCTCGGTTTAAAAGTCCCTCTTGAGGAAGCGGAACAGATAAAAATTGGAGCGATCACCGGAAGCTCATATCCAAGAAAAAAACTGGAGGAAATTATTTCCGCTCGACTGTCAGATATTTTTGAATTGATTGAGACTCATTTAAAG
>CAYGIZ010000063.1:0-3280 GCA_964350075.1 uncultured Candidatus Saccharibacteria bacterium
GGATTACTTCTACAATAATTGGGATTGGTGCGAAAATAAAATACATTAGAATTAGGAATTTGATTTTGTATATGTTCTAATGTTTTTAACAAAAATGGCTTTCTGTTTGGAAGCCATTTGCCATGTTCACATTTAAAATAAAATCTATGTTTTGGTCAATTAACTTGGGAGACTCGGAAAGCGCGGAAAACAGAGGGAGTTTCATAGAAATATTCTGTTAGTATCTAAAAATTTACTCACAATATATGAGGGTATTTTATCGATTGGTAGCGACCATGCTCAGTGCTCTGGTCGTGTTTTTATTTGTGACAGAAAAAATGGTGCAAGCGGCGGGGCCGACAGTTATAAAGGCTAATATTACCACACCAACAACGTGGACCAAGGCTGGAAGTCCTTATATTGTAGGTACAGAATTCTTTGTAGGATCAATCTACGTGAAATCAAGCTTGACTCTTGAGCCGGGGGTGATAGTGAAATTAAGTAATAAGAATGTCTCACTGAACATCCTTGGATCGTTCTCGGCTATTGGCACCCCAGAAGAAAGAATAGTGTTTACTTCTCTCAAAGATGATACATATGGAGGGGATTCGAACAATGATGGTTCTTCGACAGTGCCGCAGAGAGGGGATTGGGGCGCGATTATTAACAACGGACAGGCAGTTTTTGACAACGTCTCCGTTCTTTACGGAAGTTCGAGTCCTGCGACAGCAGCTCTCTTTTCTTATAAAAATACATTGACGGTGAAGAACTCGCTCGTGCAAGATGCGTTGTACGCTGGTATCGGACTCTATAACGTCACTGAAGCAGTTATTGAGCACAATGTTATCACTGGTAATACGGTAGGAGTGTATCTCTATAGATTTGTCAGTGGTAAAGTTCTGAAGATCGCCAATAATACTATCGCAGGAAACACGGGCTTTGGAGCTCGTGTCGATGGACTCATTTTTTGGCAACCACAGTATCCGCTGGATCTTCGAGGAAACTGGTGGGGAGATGTGAGTGGACCATATTACAAGCGAACGATGTTTTCTTTACCGGAGAATCTTTTGGGAAAGGGAAATAAGGTGGGCGATGGTATCCTTTTTGATTCGTGGTTAGGGAGTGATCCGACAGTTGTACCCACTGGGTGTACAGAAGACTGCTTTTCCAATGTGATGTTTCTTCCAGGGCTAAAGGCGAGTAGGTTGTATAAGGAGGGGGCATTTGGGACAGAGGATCAGCTGTGGATACCAAATTATTTCGGAGATGATGTGAACAATCTGGCTCTGAGCAATACCGGACAGAGTATCAACACGGTGTACACGAACGATGTTTTGGATGAGGTTGCCCTTCCGGTTGTTGGGGGGAATATTTACAAGGCTTTTTTGGAGAAACTGGCTGATCTGAAATCAGGGAGTACGATCAATGATTATCAAGCTTTTGCCTATGATTGGCGAATCAATGTTGAAGATATTGTAAAAAACGGAACACTGTATCCAGACAGCGTAATACGTTCGGCAATCACTAATCTAGAAACACTGGCTGAATCTTCTAAAAGCGAAAAGGTAACGCTTGTCGCACATTCCAATGGAGGATTGCTTGCCAAAGCAATGATGTTGGAGCTTGAGCAGCTTGGGAAGGCAGATATCGTGGATAAAATAGTGTTTGTGGGGACACCGCAGATGGGCACGCCCCTGGCACTTCTTTCGCTCCTCTATGGCTATGATGAATCGGCACTCCTCGGGACGCTTGTCGATCGCAAGGATGCTCGGGCGCTTGCGGAAAATATGCCGGGTGCCTATGGGCTGTTGCCATCGACGGAATATTTTAATCGAATGAATGACCCCTTTATCACTTTTACTTCTTTGCGCACGCGCTACAAAGCCTTTGCAGATGCCTACGGCGAGAAAATAAACAGTTCTGCTGAATTTGGAGAGTTTCTTTCTGGAGAAGGCGATGGCAGAGACAAGCCAGCGAAAAGCGTTGTCGACTTTGAAAATGTTCTTGGAAAAAATTTCTTGGAAAAAGCATCCGCCACGCACGCTCGCTTGGATGCCTGGATTCCTCCGGAAGGAGTGGAAGTGATCCAAATTGCTGGATGGGGACTTGATACAGTCAGTGGTATTGAATATACAGAAAAAGAAAAAGCGCGCTGTTATTCTGCTGGATCGTCACCAGTGCCGTCCTGTACCGGTATAGGAGAATACGAGCCTGTCTATGAACCACATTTTACCGTCGATGGTGACAAGGTTGTTGTTGTCCCGAGTGCTTTGATGTTGTCAGAGGTGTCGAATGTGAAACGATATTGGGTAGATTTGTATGGGTATAATGATCCAAATGCTACATTGGATAGAGAGCATAAAAATTTCTTGGAAGTACCATCAGTTTTAGATTTTTTAAATAAAATTATAAAGCAGGAAGATATGTCTTCACTTCCACAGTATTTCTTAAGTGAAAGACCTAATAGTATCAGTGAACCTCGTCTTCGGATGTCTCTCTACTCGCCACTCGATGTTCATCTCTATGATGATGCGGGACATCATACTGGACCCAAGACGATCACTGTTGAGGGGGAACAACACACCGTCTTCGAAGAAGGTATTCCCAATAGCTACTATTACCAATTTGGTGACAGAAAACATGTCGGTTTTGGAGGAGGGGAGCATATTCGTGTCCAGATGGATGGTACTGCTACAGGGTCTTATACCCTCAAATTGGAAGAAGTACGGGTTATCGATACAGGAGAAGATGTGGTTTCGCGCACTACTTTTGAAAATCTTCCCGTGACCAGTGATACCACCGTAACTTTGAGTATTCCAGAAAACGGCCTCGCTGGTATGGGGGTACTTTCAGCAGATATGAATGACGATGGTACGGAGGATTATACGGTAGCACCAGTGCTTGGTGGTACAGCGACACTTGATACGCTCCCCCCTGAGGCGGTCATTGGGTTTGATCCAGCTATCAAGAAACTTGCAATCAGAGGCACGGACAATCTTACCAAAAACGTCACGGCAGCTACGGAGGAGAACAGAATTATTCTTTCTGATGAAGCTGACAATACTACGACGATTGGTTTCGGAAAATACAACGAAGCTGGCAAGCAGATCAAGTTTGAAATGCAGTCGCTTGCGTATGGTACTATGGAGGTAGCTTTTTCTTCGGCTTCACTCAATTATGAGTGGGCGCTTGAGAAAAATGGAGACTTGAAGATGCTGAATGAAAAAGCTGTAGTCGGCGTTGTGGTGGTGCAGGCACATTATAATGTCGAGGATGGTATGACACGGATTGAGCGTACAGA
>CAYGIZ010000064.1:0-3199 GCA_964350075.1 uncultured Candidatus Saccharibacteria bacterium
CTCGTGACCACCGTTGCTACACCAACTTGAGACTGCGCAGCTTCCTCCACGGAAACGGACCCCGTTTCCACGTCGGATCGTCCTGCCATGTTCCGAACAGACGGTCCCAGACCGTGTTCGTGAAGGCGAAGTTGCACTGCCACTGATTGTGCTCGTGATGGAAGTAGTGCACCGGTCGTACCCAGAACACCAGGTCCGGATCGGTGTGGCAGAGCTCGTGAGTCAGTGCCGTCCAGGCGACTTGTCCAACCGAGCCCAGGATCCACCCCGAGCAGGCGTGTCCTGAAAGGAAGTACCAGAGGAGACCTCCGATCACTATGATTGGCACGCTACTCGGCTTGATGTAAATACCGAACTCGCGCACCCAACCGTGAGAGGCGTTCTCCATGTGATGTGCTGCATGGACTTTTCCTTGGAACCATCCCTCGTGCATCAAGCGGTGAGCCAAATACTCACCAAAGCTGGCGACGAGCACGCCAACCAGAAGAAAGACGAAGAGCATTGAAACCTCCTATACTAAAGTAACAGGTTTATTTTTAATATGCAATTTTTAATATGCTATAATATTTGTATGTTCTCAAAACTTTTGCGTTATGTATTTCAATTGATCCTTCTTTCTCTGCCATTTGTTATTCCGCCAATTAGCCTCCAGGACGATAGCGGCATGCTTTTAACGGCCATTTCGCTTCTGTTCGCTATTCTTGTTGGATTTTTTATTGCCACTACCACATCAAATTATTTACGTTTGCAAACTCTAATCGCAGATGCAAATGCTGGTTTGATTTCCATATTCAGTCTAATTAAAGGCATTGATCCTCAAAAATTACCAGAGGTGGCGCAGGCCATTGATGACTACATGATAGCCTCTCTTGATTATGAACTTCTGGACTACACAGATAAAACTAAGAAGGAGTTTAATCGTGTTTTAGAGGTTGCCAATTCTGCCGAGCCTCAAGGAGAGAAAGGTCTAGCTCTGTTTTCAGAGTTGCATTCGAGAATGGATGATCTGCTGACCAACGATCAGGAGATTGCCCTGACTTCAAAACGCATTGTTACACCAAGGCACTGGTTCATCATCATTCTTTTAGCAATTTTGCTTGGAGTGTCGCTTTTGAGTTTCAGAACCGGCAGTGTTGTTATTTCGCTTTTTATTGGAGTAATGTTTGTGACGATTTACCACATAATGGTTCTAATTCACGAAATTGATACCAACATGTTCTTGAGCAAACAGCTTTCGTTTGAAGACCCGCAGCAAGTTTTTTATGGCATTGGCCGTCCAAACTACTACCCAGAATACGCTTTGAAAAAAGGTTATGCTAAACCATCCTCGACTACATATAGAGTGGGAATTTATAAGAATTACCCGAAGTCATTTGAGAAGAAAGAAATAAAATTAATCAAGCCCTCTTCTCTCTAGCATTAAAGAATCAGTTTTGCTGTGTATTTTTCCACCGGTGCAAAGTCATCATACAAAATCGGCATGTCTTCCTTGATCTTTTTGGTATAAATATTTTTGAGAAGCCGGTTTAGTTCCGTGTCCCGACTCTGGAGTGTTGGGGCAGGTTTTTTTGTTGCTACTAGGATAATATTTTGAACAGTCTTGTCGTTAATATGCTCATAAACTTTAAACAATAACACCGTAGGAAACACTGTTTTATAAGTGACGTATTCCGCTCGCAGGAATTCTCCCTTCCCTCCTTCAATAGCGGAGATAATATTAACTATTACAGCACCGTCGAGCGAGACTTTTTCATAAAGCTTATCTACAGTCTCCTTTGTGGTGAGTTGGTAGGGAATTGAAAGAAGCGAGGTAAACGCGTCTACAAAAATACCATCGTAGACTTCAGATGTTTTATTTAGAAAAATTCTTCCATCGTCATGAATGATCTTCAGTCGCGGGTCTTTCACTAGAGAGAAATATTTGGTAGATATTTCTTCCATGCTTGGGTCGATTTCCACCACGTCGATCGTCCCTGTTGAGTTATTTGCAAGATAGTGAGCTGGGTATGTAAATGCCCCCGCTCCGATCATCAGTAATTTCTTTCCTGAAGGGCTGAAGTGAGAGACAAGATCGAAATATTTTTGATATTCAAATAAAAGTTCTGACGGATTATCTAGAAAAATTCCTGACTGACTGCCAAACACAGTATCGGTGATTATCCGTGTCGGAAGTTTTGTTACATAGTCTGTACTATCGAAAATCCAAAGTCGCTTGTAAGGGGTGTCTATATCAGCGACGAGATTCCCCGGGGTTGGGATGGCAGTTGGTGTGCGGAAAGTTAGAAGTGATAGGCCGATAGCAAGACATACAACAAGAGGGAAACCCAGATCTTTTTTGTGAAATAAATATACGATGAGGGAAAGACAAATAGTTATTATGCCGAGGATAATTAAAATGTTGGTGCTACCAAAATAAGAAATCAAGAGAAATCCTCCCAAGAACGTTCCGATAATGCTGCCGATGGTTGAAAGAGCGTAGAGTTTACCTACTGCAGCACCGCTTGTCTCAATATTTTTGAGATGTAGACGTATGATATAAGGCGTAACCATTCCGAAAAACAGAGTAGAAGGGACAAAAATAAATGGAGCAAAGATAATGGAGAGTAAATTGAATTCGGAGTTGAATATGCCTAATCTATAAGCAATATATCGTAGGTAAATAATAGCTACAGTGGAAATTCCAGACAAAAGAAGAATGAGCGATAGAGTTTTTAGATTGGGATTTTTATCAGCAGAGCGACCACCTAAATAATATCCCAAACTTAAACTTCCGAGGATAATGCCAATAAGACTTGTCCAGACGTAGATTGAGGTGCCCACATACGGAGAAATAATTCTGGAGCCAACAAGCTCGATTATCATTACAGACATGCCGCAAAAAAAGACTGTTATAAAAAGCAGGGCGTTTTTGAGTTTCTGCGAGGGCTCTTTCATACTTAGGCTAAATAGTATCACAATAGTATCACAGGGGCAGTTTGAAAGGATACTGCTTGCATTACTTCCACTTTTCTGTTACTTTATTACCACTATGTCACAAGATCGATTAATATTACTAAGGAATAAAGAGAGCGGCGAAGTTCGCTGGTCCTCAAAAAACAAGAGGAAAGTTGAGCGAAAAATCGAGCTCAAAAAGTATAGCAAAAAGCTTAGAAAGCGAGTTGTGTTCAAAGAAGAAAAAAAAAAAAAAAAAGCGCCACAT
>CAYGIZ010000065.1:0-2995 GCA_964350075.1 uncultured Candidatus Saccharibacteria bacterium
TCAGACCGAGACTTCTAACCAATTTCACATTTTTGTACCCAGTTTCTTCAGCAACTTCTCTCATTGCCGCTTCTACCCTATTCTCGTTTTCATCCACTCCACCAGTAACAAAACTAGTCCATAGCAAATTCTTCCATTTGAGAGTTAGGTATTTATTTTTTTTAGGGTCGTGGATAATTGCCAAAATTAGATGACGAAATACTTCTTTAAGCCCCTCCCTAGGTGGGTTATTTTTATCTATCCTGCTTGCCATTACTACTTGCTTTACCGGCAACTTGTACTTCTGTGCAAACTCAAAATCACGTTCATCATGCGACGGCACCGCCATGATCGCTCCTGTTCCATAACTTTCTAAAACATAGTCCGCCGCCCAAATAGAAACTTTTTCCTTTGTTGCGGGATTAACTGCGTAAATTCCCTTTAGTTCCACACCGCTTTTTTCCTTGCCTTCCGCAGTTCGGTCAATTTCTGCTTTCATCTTTACACTATCCACATATTCCTCTACTTCTTTCTTATTTTCAATCTGAAGCCAGAGCTCTTTTATAAGTTTATGTTCTGGCGCAAGCACAACATAAGTTGCTCCGAAAATAGTATCAGCTCGTGTGGTGAAAACTTTTATACTTTGCGGATTTTTGAAAACTTCAAAATCAATCTCTGCTCCTTCACTGCGACCGATCCAGTTTCTCTGGCTTTCTTTGATCGACTCCGGCCAATCCAGCTCGTCCAAGTCCTCAAGCATTCGATCTGCATAGTCTGTAATTTTCAAAACCCATTGGCGAAGTGGTCTTTTCTCAACCACGGCTCCACACCTCTCGCATTTACCATCCTCAACATCTTCGTTAGCCAAAACAGTTTTATCAACCGGACACCAGTTAACTGGCTCATCCGACTCGTATGCCAAACCTTTTTCCAAAAGTTTTAGGAAAATCCACTGCGTCCATTTATAAAATTTGGGATCACAAGTTTTAACTTCTCTTGACCAGTCATAGTCAAAACCAATAACTTCTAACTGTTTTTTAAAATGATCAATATTTTTGATTACAGAAACTGCAGGGTTAGTTTTTGTCTTGATGGCATAGTTTTCTGCCGGCAAACCAAAAGCATCAAACCCCATCGGGTGTAGGACATTGAAACCCTGCATGCGCTTCATACGAGAAACTACATCAGTTGCGATATACCCCTTTGGATGACCGACATGGAGCCCCTCCCCGGAAACATAAGGAAACATGTCCAAAATATAGAATTTCGGCTTTTTCGACCTATCCTCGGTCTTATAAGCCTTCTTTTTAGCCCATTCTTTCTGCCACTTCTTCTCTACCGCCAGGTGGTTGTAGTCTTTCTGCTTCATTTCTCCATATTACCTAAAAAGCTTCTTTATGGCAAAAATAGAACCTTAGTTTTTAAACGAGAAAACCGCCGCGTCCTTGAGACACGGCGGCCCCCACGACGAGCGGTTGTAACTAGTCTTCCAGTTTCAGATACTCCTCGACACTCAGGCCGCGGGCTTCGGCTCCTGCTTCAACGTCAGATCGATGAAGAGGTTCCAGGCGACGGTCCAAGTATGAGCGTCCTGCCCACCACATCGAATGCTGACGGTCGGGACCCCGCCTCACAGGGTTCTGATCGCTGATGATACGAACACCATCAGGATCGAAATCAAATCGTGCGGTATACCAGTGCCTCCCTTGCGGGTTGTCGACGGATTCGAGTCCAAGATGAGCAATTGCAGTGGGCTCGAAGTCGAGAAACATTACGTTCATCTCAAACGTTCCGTAGAGTGAACTGACTCTTGCTCGTCCTGTGTTGAAATCAATGTGGACGAACGAGATACGCTCCCCTGTGAGCACCTCGATGCTCTGACGGACTTTCTCCATCTTGATGCAGTATTCTCGAGTCAGTACTGGTCTTCTTCCCGACATACCTGCCTCCAATTCTGGAAGTTTCCCGGATTTCTCCGAGCCTCGCAGTTCTGCGAGGATTTTGATCCATTTTTAATTGTACCAGCTCAAAGTGACTACGTCAAGTTATCAAAAATACCTCAAGTTCTTATTTATTCTCTTCCAAGTCTAAACAAACAGAGTTAAGACAATATCTCTTTCCAGTTTCAGTCGGTCCATCGTCGAAAACATGCCCGAGGTGAGAGTCGCAAGTGGTGCAAACTACTTCTGTTCGGTGCATCCCATGTTCGTTGTCTTCGACAGTTTTCACTGCGCCAGGGAGAGCCTGGTCAAAACTTGGCCAACCAGTACCGGAGTCAAATTTTGCATCCGATGAAAACAGTTGGCTTCCACAAACTTTGCACGTATACATACCACTCCTTTTGTCATGCAAAAGTTTCCCCGAAAACGGCGCCTCCGTCGCCTTCTCCCGCAAAACCACATACTCCTCCGGCGAAAGTTTCTTTCTTAACTCTTCTTCGTTGATTTGCATATTACTTTTTAGTAGAGAAGTGTTTGGTGACAATAACGAGAAGAGAGATGATCATAAACAAAATAGACATGCCGAGAGAGACGACCCCCTTTGTTATCGGGAGGAGAGATTGACTGTATTCTGGTGCGAGGATAGTGAGAATGATTGTAAGCGGTACCCACCAGTAAACAAATTTACGCCACGACTGAAATACTGCATCCGACATTTTGTAGGTGATAAGGGAAAATAGAAAGATTGGTAAAAAAATAATAAGGATAATAACAGCTGTAGCCAAAGAACTAATGCAACTGACACCCAGAAGTTTAGAAAAAAATAAATTAAAAATTGTATTTTCCCCGTTCCCAATAGCACAAAGTCTATACGTCCCGAAATAGTTAGTAATAATTAATAATAACGAGCCTAGCAGTGATAGTGACAATATTAAACTTCTTTTCATATTTTTATTTTAACCCAATAATTACTGAATATCTACTGCCGTCATCCACTTCTACAAATATTTTGTACCAGAATCCAGGAGTCAGTCCCTTAGTACTCCAGTTGTAAATATATTGTTGGCTAGTTTGAT
>CAYGIZ010000066.1:0-2845 GCA_964350075.1 uncultured Candidatus Saccharibacteria bacterium
GATGATACAGTTGGACCGTTTGAAAAATGATTTTCTAAGCGTGGCCCAGCATCAGTTACGGACTCCTCTTTCTGGAGTAAAATGGGCACTCGAGATGCTGAAGTCTGATCCGGCCCTTCCAGATGATTCAAAGTCCATCATAGATGCCGGTTTGGAAAGAATACAAGAAGGCATAGGTATAATAAACCAAATGTTGAAGACGATTGAAGCTGAAGACGGGAGTCTGGTCTTAAATACCGAGAAAGTGGATATTGCAGGGATGGTCCAGTCGATCATTGCCGAGTTGAACTTCATAACAGTTAAAAAGGGAATTAAGCTGACTTTTATCTCCCCCAATCCCTCTATATTGGTGAATGCAGATAGGAGCAAGATAAAGGCAGCGATGATCAATATTATTGATAATGCCATCAAATATTCGCCAAAGGGAACGGTGGAGGTAAATATTTCTGATGATGCCTCCTCTGTCACTATAATCACAAAAGATACTGGCATTGGTATAGTTCCTGAAGACATACCATATATCTTTGACCGTCTGCACAGAGGAAAGAATGCTGTGCAGGTAGAGCCGGATGAAAGCGGGGTCGGATTGTACACTTCCAAAAAAATGATTGAGCTGCATGGCGGAAAGATCTCGGTTTCTTCGGAGCTTAATAAAGGGACCATAGTGACTGTTGTGTTGCCGAAGAATTTGTGAGAATATAGCTTATCTTCGCCGTTGTAGCTCGGTTGGCAGAGCACCCCATTGGTAATGGGGAGGCCGTGAGTTCGATCCTCACCAACGGCTCTTGTAACATTTTGGTCTCTGGATCGGTTATAATATGTGCATATGGAAACTGAAACAGAAATTAACCCAATTACACTGCCCGACGAGGTTATCCTCAAACGTTCCATATCTGAACCGCAAGCTTTCGGAATAATAGTCGAACGCTACGAAATTCCATTTCTTCATGCAGCGAGAAAGATACTGGGCGTTGAAGATGCTGAAGATGCTGTGCAGGAGGCATTTGTGAGAATGTATATATATGCTCCTAAATACGCAAAAAGGGACGGCATCAAATTTTCCTCATGGGCGTATGCAATCCTCATCAGAGTCTGCTATACCATATATTCCAAGAATAAAAAGAGAGCTACCTTCACCCTTGATCCGGAAGTTACGAGAGAGATCGAGGATTTTTCGGTGAAGGAATTGAGGGAGTATGGAATAGATAAAGATTATTTATTGTCATTAGTTTCCAAATTGCCTACTCTTCTGAAGCGGACGATCGAACTCTATATCTTCGATCATAAATCAGAAAAGGAAATCGCCAAGATAGAAGGTGTTTCATATGGAGTGGTAAGAACACGAATATCAAGAGCAAAGGACAAACTGAAAGAATTAAATCAAATATATTCCAAGGATAGACAAGCTTTACAAATATGAACCCCGAATTTCAATTAAAATATGAAGTCATGTCGCGCATTAAAACTGTGCGGAACATTTGGCTGTTTACTACCTCTCCTTTGGCTGGAGCTATTTTCACGACGGCGCTTATTTTCTGTTCAAGTATTCTGGTTTCTTTCGGGGACGTAGTAGCAAACATGATGGCACAGGTGGACTGGAGCGAGAGACTTTCATATGTATACTCCTCTCTTTTGCATTCACGTGTGATCGTGCAGACAATGGCTATTCTTGTAGCTGGATCCATGCTTATGCTAAGTATAAACTCTGTTAGAAGGCTTCGTGCTATAATCTGGGCATGATTTTAGATGAAATAAAGGCTGCAAAATCAATCCTTTTGCATTGCCATCCTTCACCCGATCCCGACAGCGTGGGGTCTGTCTTGGCTATGAAATTCGCCTTGGAGCAGTTGGGCAAGAAAGTGACGGCCATACAGGGGGATTCAGAGATTCCAAAGGCCTTCATGCATTTTCCAGGGGCAAAGGAAATTGTACAGAAGAATTTTTTTGAGATTGATATCAATGAATTCGATCTGTTTATTATTCTTGATTCAGGCTTGGGCGGAGTTTCCAGGTTAAAAGAAGTTGTATTCCCAGCATCATTGAAAGTGATCAATATCGACCATCACCGTACAAATCCAGGCTGCGGATCTATAAACATGATCGATCCTGCCTATCCGGCGACATGCCTGATGCTCCTCGATCTTTTCAAGGAATGGAATATAAAATTTGATTCAAAGATCGCTAGCAACCTTTTTATTGGAACATATACTGACACTGGAGGCTTTAAGTACGAAGGAGTAACTTCTAAAACCTTTAGCGCGGCGGCAGAATTATCTGCTTACATAGAAAGTATTCCCAATCTCATTTCGAGAATGGAAAATTCCAACACCCCTGGCTTCATCGCTTTTGAAGCAGCCGCGCTGGGGAATATATCTATATTTTTTGACGGTGTCATGGCTGTAGCGTCGGTTCCATACTCTGTTATTGACTCCAAAAAGATTCCAATTTCTGATGTAAGTGCTGGCCAAATATCCTCTTTTATGAGAAGCGTTCCGGACTGGGGAATTGTAGCCTGCGCGGCAGAGTCTGTGCCTGGTACTGTGAAGTTAAGTTTCCGGTCTGCGGATTCCATCAAGTATGATGTCTCGAAATTAGCCGCGGAACTCGGAGGCGGAGGACATAAGGCCGCGGCTGGAGCCGTCTTGTCTATGCCATTGGATCAGGCTATCAAAAAAGTGGTAGCGACGGCGAAGGTGATGTATAATCTTTAATTATGGAAGAAAAAATGCCAAAGTCAGCTTATGCGACATTTATCGTCGCGATTATCATTATCGGAGCCGTTTATTACTGGTGGCCAGAGAAAAGCGGGGAGTCTTCGCAATCGCAAACACCTGCACCACAAGAG
>CAYGIZ010000067.1:0-2654 GCA_964350075.1 uncultured Candidatus Saccharibacteria bacterium
TCGTTAATTTGATATTGCGTTTTTTCCCGGTTGAGAAGGGGAAAATTTTAATAGATGGTCAGAATATCGCTGATGTTTCTTTGGAGTCTTTGCATAAGCAAGTGACTCTCATTCCGCAAGATCCTCTACTTTTTCATAGGTCTTTAGAGGAGAATATTAGATATGGCCGCGTTGATGCAACTAAGGAAGAAGTGATAGAGATCGCAAAACTCTCTCACTGTGATGAGTTTATCAGAAAATGCCCTGATGGATACGCCTCTCTTGTCGGGGAGAGAGGGACAAAACTCTCTGGTGGGGAGAGACAGCGCATCGCCATAGCTAGAGCTATGCTTACAGATGCTCCGATTATCATTCTTGATGAAGCGACGTCAGCGCTTGATTCAGTCACAGAAAAATACATTCAAGAAAGCCTAGAAAAGCTCATGTTGAGTCGGACAACACTTGTGATTGCCCATCGGTTATCAACGCTTATCAAAATGGATCGGATTTTGGTTTTTGATCAGGGGAAAATTGTAGAGCAAGGATCCCACATGAATCTCATAGCCAAAGGAGGTCTCTATGCACACATGTGGAACATGCAGGCAGGAGGTTTTTTGCCTGATAGTGCTGATCTATCGTCAACTACCCCCTCCTGAAGGAGGAGGCTGTGCGAACCCGAAGAGTAAAGACTAGCAGGGTGAAAGTCCTTGTCAGGGTGAATTATCTAGCCCTGTAATAGAAAGTAACTGCGTCACTGTGAAGTGAGGTGGAGAGCAACTGGATATAAAATATCAGTCCGTAGGATGACGAACTCGTTTCGGTCTTTATATGTGAGGAGCTGACAGCCTCAAGGCGAACTCTAGAAGTAAGTAAGCACGCTGTAAGATAAGAATAAAGCGATGATTACACATATTGGATGATTGGAGTCGGAATGATAGGAAAGTCTTTACGTTAAAGGTTGATACCTACCAAAAGCGTAAATCTGATGGTAGGAGTCAGAGCCCTCATAGTACCGATGAAGTACGGACAGCACAACCGTATGGAGGGAAGGGGGGTAGGAAAATAGAAGTTGGAAGAACAAATGAATCAAAAGACAGTTTCGGGAGTGACAATAATGTCTAAGCAAGAAACAGAAACCCAAAGTAGATCCCGTGAGGATAGATGGAACTGGGTGGAAGAACTCATTTGGACGGAAAACATGCTGACAGCCCTGGTTAACGGGGTGAAGGGTAACAAATGGTTTAGTTTGATAGATAAAGTCTACAAACCTGCAACTCTTGCAAAAGCCTGGGAAAAAGTAAAAACCAAGAAAGGTGCAGGTGGAATCGACAATATGACAATCAAACGATTCCAAGCCAATGAAGGAAGATATCTCCAAGAGCTTGAAGAACAAATAAGACTTGGTTCATATCTACCACAAGCAGTGAAAAGAGTGTATATTCCCAAGGGAGATGGTAAAACCCGTCCTCTAGGAATACCCACTGTAAAAGACCGAATCGTACAAATGGCTGTCAAGATGGTCATTGAACCTATATTTGAAAAGGAATTTCTTCCTTGTAGCTATGGGTTCAGACCTGGGAAGGGACAGAAAGATGCACTAAGAGCAGTAGACCAACTTATAAAAGATGGTCATTGCTGGGTAGTGGATGCCGATCTGAAAAGTTACTTTGATACAATACCGCATGAAGAGCTTATGAAAGATGTTGAACAGAGAATCAGTGATGGAAGGCTACTAAAACTCATTGAATTATTTCTAAACCAAGAAATCATGGATGAGATGGAAAGTTGGATACCTACTACAGGAACTCCTCAAGGAGCTGTACTTAGTCCTCTACTTGCCAACGCATACCTACACCCTCTGGACTGTCTTATGCAAGAGAGGGGATACAAAATGGTCCGTTATGCGGATGATTTTGTAACCCTCTGTAGAAGCAAAGAAGAGGCCGATGAAGCACTAGAAACAGTTCGAACATGGACTGAAAATAGAGGGCTCTGCCTTCATCCGGAAAAGACTCATGTCGGCAATTGTATGGAAGAAGGGCAAGGATTTGAATTTTTAGGATACAGATTTGAAGCAGGAAGGAAATATGTGCGCAAGAAGAGCTTTGCGAAGTTCAAAGACGCAATACGGACAAAAACAGGTCGAAGCTGTGGAATCTCTATCCAAAAGGTTGTAGAAAATTTGAACCCGCTACTGAAAGGTTGGTATAACTACTTCAAACATGCATACAAAACGACCTTTCCTTATGTCGACGGATTTATCCGACGACGACTCAGAGCGATTTTAAGAGCTCAAGAGAAAAGACAATCATTTGGAAGAACTAGGGAAGATCACAAACGCTGGCCAAATAGATACTTCGCAAGTCTTGGCTTATTTACTATGGAAACACATAGAGTCAATGATGCAGCGTGGCGGCCCCGATGAGGAAACTATTGACTGGAGAGCCGTATGCGGGAGAACCGCCTGTACGGTTCGGAGGGAGGGGTGGATGAGAGTCCATTCCTACCCCTATTGGAAAGAAATTAACAAGCTTGGTTGACCAGGCTCAGCCTTGTAGGTAACTACAAGGCTACGTTAGGGAAGAATATATAGTCCCTAAAAGCAAAGGTGGAAGTAATAAAGTTTCCAATCTCCTTATATGCTGCAAAGCTTGCAATTGCAAAAAAGCTAACGC
>CAYGIZ010000068.1:0-2653 GCA_964350075.1 uncultured Candidatus Saccharibacteria bacterium
CTCCACAATGATTCTGTTACGATAACGTCAATATCTTTTGCGTCTCGTATTCCATGAATAGCGAGGGACAATGAACCTACGACAACGAATTCATCAGCAGGTAGCCGCAGCTTTTGGAGGTTATTTATTTGCTCATTAATTTTCATTGTAGATATTATACCAAACCATCCCCATCCCCTGCCATTTGACATGGTACCCCCTAGGGGTATATAATGCCCTCATGAACACAAACAAACAAAAAATGATCCACCGCCTCCAGATCATCGAAGGCCAAGTAAGAGGGCTTAGAGAAATGGTCGAGAAGGGCACGTATTGTATCGATGTCATTACTCAAAGTTCCGCTATCAAGCAGGGACTGTCCAATGTCGAAAACATGCTCATGGAGCAGCATCTTTCGCATTGCGTGGTAGGCCAGATAAAAGAAGGAAAGCCCAATAAAGCGGTGGATGAGATCCTCAAGGTTTATAAGCTAAAGCGTAAATAAAATATGAACAATACAAAAACCTACAGAGTAAAGGGAATGCACTGCGCTTCGTGCGCCGGCATTATCGAGAAGACTTTCAGGAAAACCGAAGGGGTTCATTCCGTCGAAGTGAACTATGGAACTGAAAAGGCGAAATTGGCACTTGATGAATCAAAGACAAGTATTCAAGAACTTTCAAAAAAAATTGAGCCGCTAGGCTACTCTCTCCATACGGCCGAAGAAATGGGAATGTCGGTAGATGAGCATGCGGAGCATCTCGGGCTGAATCAATCAAAGAAAGAGAAGCTTGCGGAAGTCGCTGACATGAGAGTAAAAGTTTGGTCCGCCATCCCACTTGCTGTCATTGCCGCATTTGTCATGGCTTGGGACATTTCCGCGCAGTATGGGATTGTGGGGGAAATGGGTAATACCGTCAAGGAATTTGTTCACCACCTTCTGCCAATACTCGCTACATACATTCTCTTTGTTGTTGGAAAGCCTTATCTCCTGGGATTTTATAGATTTCTACGATACGGCAAGGCCAACATGGATACGCTGATCGGCATCGGAACTACTGCCGCCTTTTTATACAGCTTTGCAGTCACAGCTTTCGAGGAAACACTTCGTTCGTTTATTAATGTTGATTATCAATACTACGATGTAACAATCGTGGTTACTACCTTTATCGCTCTAGGCAAATATCTTGAGGCTAGATCAAAAATAAAGACAGGTGACGCTATTGAGAAACTTCTCAATCTCCAGGCAAAAACAGCTTTGGTAATGCGTGATGGAAAAGAAGTCGAGATTTCTGTAAATGATGTAAAGCATGGCGATATCATTATCGTAAAACCCGGCGCAAAAATTCCTGTGGACGGCGTCATTACGGAAGGATCATCATTCATCGATGAATCCATGGTTACAGGAGAGCCAATGCCCGCGCAAAAAAAGTCCGGCGACAGCGTCGTGTCGGGAACTATCAATACAAGCGGATACTTTACTTTCAAAGCTACAAAAGTCGGCTCCGAAACTCTCCTCGCGCAGATAATAAAAATGGTTGAAGACGCTCAAGGCAGCAAAGATCCGATTCAGGCACTTGCGGACAAAATCTCCTCGATCTTTGTGCCAATCGTGCTGGTTATCGCATTCATCACTCTCGGCACTTGGCTTATTATCGGATCCCAATATCTAGGATTCTCACAAGCTCTGTCATTTGGCCTCGTTTCATTTGTCGGCATCCTCGTCATCGCATGTCCATGTGCTCTCGGCCTCGCTACACCTACCGCGATCATTGTCGGAGTCGGCAAGGGCGCCAAAGAAGGAATCCTCATCAAAGACGCGGCTACGCTCGAGAAGCTTCACAAGGTGAATACGGTTGTGGTTGATAAGACCGGCACTATCACCAAAGGCAAGCCCACGCTTGTCGATATAGTCAATCTTTCCGATTTAAAGGATGAAGAACTTGTCTCCATCTTGGCTTCGCTTGAAAAGAAATCTGAGCATCCAATCGCTCATGCGATTGTAAATTACGCGCAGGAGAAAAATATTTTCTTGGCGGATGCTTCAAATTTTGTGGGCATACAGGGCAAGGGTCTCAAAGGAATAATTCACGGCACAGAACACTATGTCGGCAATGCCAAGCTGGTAAATGATCTTAAAATTCCTTTTGATACCGCAAGACTTGATGAATTCACTTCTCAAGGTAAAACGCCGGTTATCCTCGCTGTTAAGGAAAAGGTCCTGGGGTTTGTCATGGTGGCGGATGAAATAAAAGCGGAGTCAGTTGAGGCCGTCAAAAATCTCCATGCTCTCGGCATCAAAATAGTCATGCTTACCGGCGATGATGAAAAAGCCGCCAAGTATATAGCCTCTCTAGTTGGAATAGATGACGTGCTTGCCCATGTCCTTCCTGAAGATAAATTAAAAAAGATAAAAGAACTTCAGTCGCAAGGACGGATGGTGGCCATGGCCGGAGACGGCGTAAATGACGCTCCAGCGCTAGCGCAGGCAGATGTCGGAATCGCTATGGGAACCGGAACGGATGTAGCGATCGAGTCGGCAGGCATCACGCTCCTGGGCGGGGATATTTCAAAGCTTGTCAAAGCTATCAAACTTTCAAAAATAACCATGAGAGGCATTAAGCAGAATCTTTTCTGGGCATTTATCTATAATATCGTCGGCATACCGCTTGCG
>CAYGIZ010000069.1:0-1870 GCA_964350075.1 uncultured Candidatus Saccharibacteria bacterium
AATGTATTGACACAATAGCAAAAAGTATCGTCCATTCAAAAATTTATCGAATATTTATCAAGAATTTATCAGAAATTTATCTCCAATATGGATAATAGTTGTATTAACAGGTAATAACAATTATTATGGAACAAACAATATATGAATCAGTTTTCGTTACTAGGGGAGAATTCGATAAATTTAGAAAAATGATGATGGAAAAATTCAGCGGGAAAGAGGAGAAAATAGAGAGCCTGACTGAAATTACGATTTCAGGCTTTGAGCGGCTGGACACAAAGTTTATCACTATCGATGAGAAGATAGAAAATCTGACGGAGACGATGATTGACGGCTTTGACATGGCATATGATAGACTAGAAGCATGAAAATATTAGTCGCAGGTGATCATGGGGGGTTTGAGCTGAAGAACAAGATAGTTAATTATTTAAAAGAGGAAAATTTTGACGTAGAGGATATGGGCGCCGCGGTATATGACAAGGATGATGACTATCCGGAAATCATGATTCCGGTTGCCATGAGAGTTGTCTCTGATCCGGAAAATACTCGTGCTATAGTTTTGGGAAAATCAGGAAATGGTGAAGCGATGATATGCAATCGTTTTCCTGGAATCAGAGCTGCCGTATATCATGGTGGAAATCTAGAAATAATAAGATTGTCTAGACAACATAATAATTCAAATATTCTTTCGCTTGCTGGGGGATTTTTGAATGAGGAAGAGGCAAAGGAGGCAGTGAGGATCTGGATCTCCACGAGCTTTGGCGGAGAGGAGAGACATGTTAGGAGAAATGAGATGTTGGATAATATAGAATAAACTTTATGGAAATAATACCTGCGATACTGCCGAGGGACTTCAAGGAAATTGAAGAGAAAACTATTTTAATAAAGGGTCTGGCTGATACGGTGCAAATAGATATTTGCGATGGCAAATTCACAGCAAATACGACCTGGCCATACAAGAAGCGCGATCAGAACTTTGAATCCATCATTCATGAGGATCGTGGAATGCCTCTATGGGAGGAGTTGGATTATGAATTTGATTTGATGATCAGTAATCCGAGTGTTGATGATGTTAGGCAATGGCTTTCGGCCGGCGCGACCAGGATCGTCCTTCACTCTGAATCTTCTGAAGATCTTATGCCTGTTTTAGATGTTTTAAAAGGATTGGTCGAGATAGGACTTTCTCTACAGATTAAGACGCCAGTTGAAATAATAGAGAAGTACAAGGATAAAATTTCTTTTATTCAATTCATGGGCATTACAAAAATCGGTTTTCAGGGACAAGCTTTTGATCCCAGAGTTTTGGAAAAGATAAAAAAGGCGAAAGAGAAATATCCCGAACTTACTATGCAGGTGGATGGAGGAGTTAGTCTGGCAACAGCCGAGGATTTGAAGAAAGCCGGTGCTGATAGGGTGGTCGCTGGATCCTCTATATTTGAATCCGACAACCTTGTGGATACCTACAGAAAATTTGAGAGGATATAGTGATATAATGTCTGCATGAATGATCAGAAGATCGCTCTCCTAACAGAGAAGGCACAGCTCATACGCCAGTCCATCATAGAAATGCTCATTGAGGCCAAGTCTGGACATACAGCCGGGCCTCTGGATATGGCGGACATTTTTTCATATTTGTATTTCCATGCTCTCAAGCATGATCCCAAGAATCCATCCTGGACATATCGCGATCGCGTCATACTTTCTAATGGGCATATTTGTCCTGTTCTTTATGCTACTATGGCGCACGCCGGATATTTTCCTGTGGATGAATTGAAGACCTTACGAAAATTCGGTTCAAAGCTACAGGGGCATCCTCATCGGGATTTTTTGCTGTCTTTGGAAACTTCTTCCGGTCCTCTTGGTTCTGGATTGT
>CAYGIZ010000069.1:1880-2486 GCA_964350075.1 uncultured Candidatus Saccharibacteria bacterium
AAGTAAACCTTCTTCCCTTTCGATGAGTTTTGAACAAATTTTCGCTTCGCCCTTAAAGCGTTTTGAACATTTAACCGCCCGAAAACCTGTGTTGATCACTGGCACAGCAACTTCTCAATCGCTTCATCGGAAAAAATGGATTTTGGAAAAACTTCTTCCAAACAATTTGTTTGTTTGATGAGTGATGGGGAATTGGACTGTGGAAATTCCTGGGAAGCAACAATGCTTGGGGGAAAAGAGAAACTGCAGAACCTCACCGTTTTTGTTGATAGGAATAATATACAGATAGATGGATTTACTGAAGACATCATGCCCCTGAACCCACTTGCGGACAAATGGAAAGCATTCAACTGGCATGTTCAGGAGGTGGATGGGCATAATTTCCACGCTATAGATGGCGCTTACACGCAGGCTTTGGCGGTTCTCGATAGGCCGTCCGTAATTATCGCTTACACGATTCCATCGAAAGGAATTCCTGATTTTGAAAGAAAATATGAGTGGCATGGGAGGCCGCCTATCACAGCTGATGAGATTGCGACTGCGCGAGAGGCTTTGCATACGGTAAGGACGATGGGAGGAAAGGTGAGGGGAGAGCATGAATAATAT
>CAYGIZ010000070.1:0-2475 GCA_964350075.1 uncultured Candidatus Saccharibacteria bacterium
TTCATTGGAGGAGTCGCCTAGTGGCTATGGCACAGCATTGGAAATGCTGCGAGCGCAAGCTCTCGCGGGTTCGAGTCCCGCCTCCTCCGCCTTCGTCTCGCTAAAGCTCGCTGTTCGAATTCCCGCCGAGTACCCGGGACCGCGGAGTACCTTGGCCCACCTCCTCCGCCACGTAAAAAATTGCTTTATAATTTTAACTTGGCTGGAACGTAGATTTTTGAATGAGGGATAAATCCTGTCTTGCGATACAATCTAAGAAGGTTTGGTACTAATAAAACCCAAAAATGGAAGATCAAGTTGAGGAAGTAAAGAGAAAAACAGATATTGTCGGTCTTATTGGTCAGTATGTGGCTCTTAAGAAAATGGGTAGACATCATAAGGGCCTTTGTCCTTTTCATACCGAAAAGACGCCCTCTTTTGTGGTCAACGAAGAAATTGGACTGTATAAATGCTTTGGTTGTTTCCCCCCAGGTCAGTTTGTGAAGACCCCATTTGGACATCACAAGATTGAAGATGTAGTAGAAGGTGAATATATTGTTTCTGGAAACGGAAGTATAAGGAAGGTGCTTATTGCACACAGAAGAGATTACGATGGAGACTTGATAACGCTAAGGCTGAGCCAGTTATCTGAGCGTGTAAGTTTAACTGGCGACCATAATGTATTTGTGGTTGGGGGAGCAAGGACGTATAGAACTAGATATAAATATCTATCAAAAAGGCTTAAAAAATACGAAGACATACTTCCTGAGAATGAATGTCTTGAGAAGATTGGGAAATATTTTCCTATTGAAGCAATAGAAGCTAGAGAGCTAAAAAAAGGGATGTCCCTGCTCTATCCGATAGAAACGAACGTGACGGACACCGCAGAGATAGATATAAGTGTCTATGTTACAAAAAAATGGCCTTCTCATGGGAAAAAACCCTTGATTCCACCGTTGCAAATAAAGATTGATGATAATTTTTTGAAACTCTTGGGTTATTACATAGCAGAGGGGAGTAACCATAGGGCGTATATAAGATTTAGTCTCGGCAACCACGAGAAACATTTTGCAATGGAAATAGTGGAATTAATTAGTGATGTTTTCGGCCTGGAGGCAAAAATCCACACCAGAAGCACGGGAACAAAGACTGGAATTGAAATTTCTGTATGTAATTCTATTTTGGCCAATATATTTGAAAACTTATGTGGAAAAGGGTCGGAAAACAAACATATTCCTTTTGTGCTTCAAAACCTGCCACCAAAAAAACAGTTGATCCTCCTGACGGCGATCTATAGGGGTGACGGTCACAGAATAAAAGTTGGGAAACGTATCAAGACTGAAAGAAAAAAAATAACGACTATTTCAAGGACATTGTCTGAGCAAATAACCGATATATTATTGAGATCGGGTTTTTTTCCATCTCGTTTAGTTAAAAGACATTACTATGATAAAAATAAGTTACGCCACAGAGAGTCATTTGTAATCTCTTGGTCTATTGATCCAAAAGTTTCAAAGTTTAATCTTAAATATAAAACAGTAGGCGGTGCCGTATACTGGATTTTGCCGATTTTAGATGTAAAAAAAGGGGAATATATCGGAAAAGTTCACAATTTAACAGTTGACGAGAACCACTCTTACGTGGCGAATACTTTCGCCGTTGCGAACTGTGGTAAGGGAGGGGATGCTTACAAATTTTTGATGGAGATAGAAGGCATGGATTTCCGCGACGCCCTGGAGAGACTGGCCGAGAAAGCGGGGGTGAAGCTTATCGCCAGAAAGTTTGAGGTGGAAGGTGACAAGCAAAAACTACTGGAAGTGATGGATCTGACCTCGAGATATTTTCATTGGTTGCTTACAGACGGCAAGTCAGGTAAAGAGGCCAGAGAGTACCTGAAAGAAAGAAAGATAAACGATAAATTGATAGAAACTTTTGGCATTGGATATGCGCCACCTGGTTGGGACAAGCTAATAAATTATCTGGTCCAGAAAAAGGGTTACTCAGAATCTTTACTTGAAAAGGCGGGACTGATAAGTAAGCGGAGTGGAGGAGGTTTTTACGATAAGTTTAGAGGGAGAATAATGTTTCCATTGCAGGACGCCAGCGGAAGAGTAGTGGGATTTTCTGGAAGGATACTGCCTAGTTTGGCAAAAGATGAAGAGCCAAAATATCTGAACTCTCCAGAAACAGAAATTTATCATAAAGGAAGAATGCTTTTTGGTTTTTATCAGGCGAAACAGGCCATTCGCGAGAAAAAAAGGGCCATTTTGGTGGAAGGACAGATGGATCTTATTAGCTCATTCGGTGCTGGCGTTACCGAGACGGTGGCTGTCGGTGGAACAGCCCTCACAAGTGATCAAATTGAGATGATAGCCAGACTGGCCGGGACGATTTATCTAGCCCTAGACGCCGATGAGGCGGGGGTGGCCGCTATAAAAAGAGCAGTGGAGATCGCTGAAAAAAGAGGGCTGGACATTAAAGTGGTTCAAGTGGAGG
>CAYGIZ010000071.1:0-2456 GCA_964350075.1 uncultured Candidatus Saccharibacteria bacterium
CACTAGATGTTCACAAAGATGATATGGGCAAGATAATCGGACGCGAAGGAAATACTGCAAAGGCTATCAGAACGTTACTCCGAGTCGTTGGAATGAAAAATAACGCTCGAGTAAATTTGAAAATAAATGAGCCAGAGGGAAGCACCAAAGAAGTTAAACCTTCTGCGTCAAAGTCTCTAGACGAAGCTATGAGCGACTTGAAACTGTAATACTTTCCAAATAAAATAATAAAAACACCCTAACATTCTCAAGTGTTGGGTTGTTTTTATGTATATACTAAGAGTGTAATTTATGGTATAAGTATGTCCATGCGGTTTCATATTATAAGTTTGTTTCCAGATTCATTCAGCTCGTACCTAAACGAGTCTATTATTTCACGCGCAATAAAGGATAAGAAAATAAAAGTTTCTTTTTATAATCCTAGGGATTTTGCTGATGATAAATGGCGACGTGTTGACCAGAAACCATATAGTGGGGGTCCGGGCATGGTCATTCAGGCACTTCCAGTGATTAAAGCTATTGAGAAGGCGTATTCAAAGTTAAAAGTTAAGAGTCAAAGGTTAAAAGTTAAAATTATTTTCTTTTCTCCTGGAGGAAAACAATTTACAACTGACTACGCAAAAAGTGTTTCCAAAAAATATACAGATTTGATTCTAGTCTGCGGTAGATACGAGGGCATTGATGCCAGAATAAAAAAGATTTTCAAAATGGAAGATATTTCAGTCGGTCCGTTTGTTCTAACTGGCGGTGAGCTTCCGGCGATGGTTTTGTTGGATTGTGTTGCTAGGCAAGTGGAGGGAGTACTTGGAAACATCACTTCTCTCGAAGAATCTCGCGTTTCAAGTCATGACGTTTATACTCGTCCGGAAGTATTTGAATACAAAGGTAAAAAATATCGCGTACCGAAAGTTTTGTTATCTGGCGACCACAAGCTTATCGAAGAGTGGAAAAAGTTTAGATAGTAATGCGATTCTGATCTGAATTCCCATATTTTTTCCACCAGATGTAACTAAGTATTAGAGTAATTATTCCCACAACAAAAATAATTCCTGCTGTCATGTTATTAAGCTTTTCTCCTGCTCCCAAGTAGGCCAAAGTTAGGCTTCCCCCTGTTTGACCAAGCAGGTTTGCGATCATGAAAGGCCAGAATTTAATTTTAGATGTGCCGGCAATGTAGGACATTTCGTCATCAGGCAACAGCGGGAGATAGTAAACAAGAAAAAGCAGAAAAGATCCACCTTTGTCCCAAAACTTATCATATTTTGCTAGTACTTCAGGCCTAACAAGTTTCTCCACTACGTGACGGCCGAATGTTCTTGATATGAAAAAAGCAATAGTATGACCGATTACTCGTCCAATATAGTTGTACAAAAATCCGTACCAAGGGCCAAAAATAAATCCTCCAGCAAGACCTACGGCGTAGTGACTAACAGGAGTAAAAATTACTTGGACAATTTGGACTAAAATTAATATGACTGGTGCCCAGATTCCATTTCCAACAAAATCCCTGATTCTCTCTTGGCTACCAAAAAAAGATGATGGATACATATACCCCCAGGCAATCAAGAGAAGTAGTGGAATTATACCCAAAAGTAAAAGTATGATTTGAGTGCGTCGATTCATGCTTCAATTATATTCTTATGTTGAAACATTACAATAAACGAAACCACCCGACTGCCGCAAGCCGGGTGGCTGTGGTGTCGGGTGGGTCAGATCGTAATCGCATTCCAGATGAGCATTCCGTAGAAGATCCGCATGTTGCCGATCCGGAATCCGTTCTTACTGAATGCGTCCACGATTTCCTCACGAGTGAACAACGTGTTGAACGTGCCGTCGTCAGCGTACCCTGACAGCAGATCTTCTTTTCCCACTGGAGTGGCGCAAAAACCAACGGCATCCGGCTTGAGCGAGCGGCGGAAGAGTCGTATTACATCGTTCAGCTCTGTTCTCGGGATGTGCATGAGAACAGCTGTCAGCCAGAATCCAGAGAACCTCTCTGGATAGTGATCGCCGAGAGTTCTGAGCTCGTCGACCTCGAAGTTGTAGTTGGGGTAATGGTTCCGGCAGTACTTCACGCTCTCCTCGGACGGGTCAATACCGAAGTACCGTTTGATGCCGAGCTGTTCGATGACAGAAATGGTTCGGCCAAATCCGCAGCCCACATCAACCAGCTCTTCGTCATCTCTGAATCCGAAAAACGTGCTCTGCATGAACTCGTCTGCCCACACCGGAATATGGATCATCGATCCATCCCGGACTTCCTTGTCATACTGCTCGACTGCGAGCCTTTCTTGTTCGGAGAGCGTCTTTAGCATTGAGCCTCCTTGCTCTACAAAAACAGTAACATTATAAATACGCAGTGTCAACTGTTTCTTTTTTTTAGAATTTGTCTGGTAGAATGTAACTCATGTTGCAATCTGAAGCAGAAACGGTGCGTTTGACTGGCTCTGGTACTT
>CAYGIZ010000072.1:0-898 GCA_964350075.1 uncultured Candidatus Saccharibacteria bacterium
ATTATTTATATTAAAGAAGTAAAGGTGCAATTCTTCGATCTTTTCCAATATAAAATCAGACCGTTTAAATATGCCCATTCCTTTATCTGTTATCCCAGGTAGTCTAAAATGCTCTTTTACGTAGTTTTCAAGATCGATTAATGGAATTAAGCCTTTGTAAGTCTTTGCGCCACTATTTTTCTTGAATTTCTCAATTTTACCAGTGAAAAAATGTTCAAAAGCATAGTCTGGATTTGTGTATGCTGAATTGTTTTTGTATATGTCACCCGCGGCATTTAAAGTACCAGACCCTTTATCTCCTCCAGTTGGTGCGCCTATATTTACTCCGCCTGATGAAAAAATAGCTGCCTTACTTGTGCCATTTGTGGCAAAAAATAGTGTATTTGCGTTTGATGTTCCAAGTGCAAGTGGTGTATCGCATGTAATAACTGATCCCCCTGCTCCTATACCAAACTCTGTTCCAGATGCGTAAGTATCTCCATAAACAGCCAATGCAATTTGTTTGTTTGAATTATTCTGGAATCTTGAAACTAAAACCTGTGTAGTATCTGAATTTTTAAATCGGGTGCTATTTAAATCGGTCGTGCTTAAATCTAGCGAGTAAACTGGAGTAGTCCCAATTCCTATTTTTGAAGAAAATGTAGCGTTTCCAGTCACTCCTAATGTTGTGGTTATATTTAAACTTCCAGATATTGATGTATCCGTAAGTGCCTGAATAATTCCCGAACCGTTAATCCTTAAATATTAGGTCATTGAACCTGATGCCGGTGTAGCCCAGAACGAAATGTTTGTTTCTTTGTTAGTATGATTAACAAATTTAGAGCTAACTTTTGCCGTTACAACATCGTTTTGATTCGCAAATGAAAAATCAGCGAAATTGTTAGCTGTTCCATTTGAA
>CAYGIZ010000072.1:908-2445 GCA_964350075.1 uncultured Candidatus Saccharibacteria bacterium
TTAGTAAGCGAATCGTTTATCTGTGCGGTAGATGTATCCGATTTTTCAGATTGAAAATGGCCTTGTGCAACCTTTAGCGTCTTGAGCGTGTCATCAAATACAACGTTGGAGTTTGTGATTGTGTTGAAATAGCTCTTTGCATATTCAGCCCATTTGAAATTGTCCCAAAATATCCAGTTTAGAGTCTGATTTGCTGGTTTTTCAGAGGGGTTGAACCCCAAGTCCTTTTTGGCTTCGCTTGGTTCTAGTACTTGCGTTTCATCGGATGCCCACTCTGGTAAGTCTGTTGGTTGGGTGATAATTGGCATTTATTTACTCCTTTTTAAACTAAAATTGTAGAAAGATGACCTGCGTTTACGTCTAGGTCGTCGCTTGTATCTGTCTCTACTATATACGATAAAGAACCACCGATTAATGGATCATTTACGTCGCCAAGTCCATTTGATCCAGTTTCTCCGCTTCCATCTGGTAGTGTGACCGATGATAACTCAAATGCGTTTATTGGTTCTCTGAGGATATTTATGTCTCTAAATCCCTTTCCGGTAGGATCTGGATCATCAAAGAAACTGAATTCTGGTTGATTGACTGTTTTGATGTCGACAAGATCAACGCCTGCCACCTTTGCCCGTTCAATAGCCGTTCTTAATCGATCTATTGAACTGATCGGCATTGTGTTTCCGACTGCTGTTAGTTCAAAGCCTGCTGGGTGCACTTCGTTGTAGACGATCTCATCCGGTCGCAAAAGCATTCTGAATATACCGATTACATCTTCAATTGTGCCTTCTGAGTTGTTCTCGGCAATCTTGGCCTTTAAAAGCAGTCGATAATCATCATCGCCAAGCCCAACCCTTGGTTCATTCAATATCGTGCCGAGTTGGTCTAATTGATACCCTGTTGCCGTATCAATTGCCCGGTTATTGAGTAATTTAAAAATCTCGTCTTCTATCTCTTGAATCTGTGCCGTATAAACGGTAATAATTTTTTTGATATTTTCAGAATCTTGATACTGAGTAATGAGCCGTTTTTTGGCCTGTGCGTCATGATCTGTGATCTGAGTAATCATATCGGTCATTATGAGTTTACCGTGATCCTTGAGCTATCAAATACAGCTATCTCTGTCTCATCCACTGTAATGTTATTGCTCAATGTCGGTGCCGGGGCAATTCCGATGAGAATTTCGATACCGATAACACCCGCCACTTCATTAATCGGCGTGTAGAGTTGATTGACGATGACGTCCTGGCCAATTCTTAACCCATCTACATAGTCCAGAATTTTCTGCTCAATGTCCGCGTCTCCGGTTGCCGGATAGACTGCGCCTTCCGCCGGATCGGTGTTTTTGTCTATGTTGATGATCATGTAAATTTCAAGTTCTACTGGTCGCGAAAACTCAATATCATGCTCTATACCTTCCGAATCGGTAATAACCTCTGTTTCTGTCCCAAATGTCTCGATTCCGGCTGGTTTTGAGTCAAAAATAGCCTGAGCTATCTCGGTGTCATCTCCACCCAAAACAAACGCCTCAAAACTCTTTGGT
>CAYGIZ010000073.1:0-2391 GCA_964350075.1 uncultured Candidatus Saccharibacteria bacterium
CACCACATTATTTTTGACACACATTTTTTCATAATTATTAACCTCAATCTGTTTTGATGTGAAAATATTAGCGTCATTTCTCCACCTCACGCTCCAACCTCAATAAATTGCTTAATTTGCCTTAAAACATACACCGGTAATTGATATGAAATAGCGTCTAAAACATTGTATGTTTTCCTAGATTGCCAATACTGAATTTGTTCATCGATATAAATCAGTATCTCTTCGGTTGTTTTCATTTCAAATCACACGCATGTCCACACTTCATGCACACCCAATAACTAGTACCATCACGTCCTGAATAAACGGAGTATTCAGAATTACAACAATTTGATTTTTTCACCTCTCCACCTCACACTCTTGAAGCTTATTTGCTACGAATTTCTCCATTTCTTTGGGGTATCCAAATATTTGGGAAACGTAGTCTAAAATAGAATGACGAGCAGGGAATCTTTTATCCTGCACCAGTTCGCAAATGGCAATTATCTCATCTTGAAAAAGTACCCAGTTATCCTCTAAAGATACTTGAATATCTGCCTTTAACTTCATATTTTCAAAACTCACCTCTCAACCTCACATTCCAACCCATCAAACAAACTGAGGTACCCGGTGGAGGAATCTTCGTTTTTAATTGCTCCAAATCCGAGAGCTAGCAATTTATTTAACATGATTGGATCGTATTTATTTAAACCCCATTTTTCAAATGAGGCATTAACACCATCTGTGCTTCTTTTTCTAAAAAGACCTTCATCAAATATTTCAAAACCTATTGGATCGTATCCATAAACAAAATCAATAGGAATAATCTCCTTGACCTCAAACATCATGGGTTCGATTAGTTTTTCGTAGGTTTTGAGTATGGGGGTCACATTTTCAGGCTTACATATGTACACGGTGTCGTCAGCTTCACATAAACAGTCACGTATAAATCCAACTTCCAACAAAGAGCCAACTCCATCTATCCTTTCAACTACATCTGGCGGATAGTGAAAGAATCTAACCCTCTGCCCAATATACTTACCCAAGCTTTGTGCTGTGTGTTTCATTTCAAATCCTCCTTAATGACGCTCTTAAACTCCAATAAAAACTCGTCCTTATTCTCGCACTCCTTAAATTTCCGAGATAACAAAAAGAAAAGCGGCATTCTGGAAAGTAGACTTTCATCATCAACGATGTACTTTGGTAATGCCCCGCGCTCTATTGCGGCTAGATCGTGCATCTTAAACCAAGCATCAGAGCTTTTTTTTACATCAATGGACTCTAGGTATTGATCTAGTGTGATACCGTTTGGAAATGACAATAAACCACGTTCCATTTTTGATAGATTGCCCTGGTCTATCCCATACTTTCTACAGAAAGCCCTTAGAGATAGGTTGTTGCTTAATCGGATTGCTTTAAAATGTTTGCCAAGTTCGGACATGTGATGTATTAAATTACATCACTAAATAATAAGCAAGGAGTTTTTTAAATGTCGATAATTAAGGAAGTGTTTTTATCCAAAGTCACCGATGAACTCAACAAGTTCAATTTATCTCAAAAAGATATTCGATTCATCAAACAAAATCTTCGAGATTTAGACCTAAAAGATGTACAAGAGCGTGATGACATGATTGGAATACTCATGAAAACAAAAGATTGCAGAGTATTTGAAACTACAGATAGACAGAGGTTTTTTGACCATACAAGTAAGTTTGATTATTCTTACTTTGTTCTTGATATAAGCAAGATATTGAAAGGTAGCGTTTAAATGGCCATGAACGGCGCACAAATGGGGTTGGAGGTAGCGGCGGCCACGAGAGCGGTATTCAGCGCAATACCTCAAAATTCGCCTGTACCCGATGGATCCGTCGATAATATTTGGATTGCAGCGGGAACGGCTATAGTCAATCACATTCAATTCAATGCTACTGTGACAGTTCCAGCCGGAAGTTCGGCGGGTGTTTACCCGGTTACAGGAATGAGCGGTGCGACATTGGGCGCAAATATCGCTTCTTCTGCAAGGGCGGTATTTAGTGTAATCCCAAACAACGTACCGATTCCAGGTGCGTCTATTGATGCTATTTGGCAATCTATCTCAGGATCGATTGTCAGCTACATTCAAAGCACGGCAACTGTTGTTGTTCCTTCTGGAAGCTCAGCTGGCTCTTACTCAATATCTGGAATGAGTGGCGCAACAATGGGTGCATCAGTTGCATCATCGGCAAGTGCCGTTTATACGGCCATTCCAAACACTGCCCCGGTACCAGATGCATCTGTTGATGCTATTTGGGAGGCAATAGCGGCGGCAATAGTGCTTCATATTCAGACGAATGGTGTTGTGATTATTTCAGTTGGTGATTCGGCGGGGACTTATCCGGTGCAATAAGATGAACCTGTCACAGAAGATAAGAA
>CAYGIZ010000074.1:0-2353 GCA_964350075.1 uncultured Candidatus Saccharibacteria bacterium
CGGCAAGCCAGTCGGCCAGCATGCCGATATGACCATGTTCAGCTTTCATCCGGTCAAATCCATCACGACGGGTGAAGGGGGAATCATCGTCACAAATAATAAAAAGTATGATACTCTTCTTCGACTTTTCCGTAGTCATGGAATAACAAAGGACCCCAACATGTTTGTTCGTAAAGAAAAAGCAGGCTGGTATCAAGAAATGCACACGCTCGGATTTAATTATCGCATGCCGGATATGTGTGCTGCCCTCGGAACAAGTCAGCTCAAGCGGCTAGATGCTTTCATTGCGAAGCGTCGGACAGCTGCGGAACGGTATCATAAATTACTTGCAGATATACCTGATCTCATGCTGCCGCAGGCAGATTTGCCGAATGAAAAATCCGCATGGCATCTCTACGCTATCAACTTGGCAACACGCATTGCTCATAAGCGCGACGAGGTATTTGCCAAGCTTCGAGAGGCGGGCATCGGCGCTCAAGTACATCATATACCGGTCTACACTCATCCATATTATGAAAAGCTGGGATACAAAAAGGGACTCTGTCCGCACACGGAGGAATTTGTTTCGTCAGAAATCTCAATTCCGCTTTTTACAAAAATTACAGAAAAACAGCAAAAGTTTATCGCAGACACATTACGGGGAATTCTTGCAAATATATGAAGAAAAAAAATATCAAAGGTACAGGTCAGAAATTGTGGGAAAGGGCAAAGAAAATCATACCAGGCGGAAATCAACTGCTTTCCAAGCGAGCTGAAATGTTCCTTCCTGGCGGATGGCCGGCATATTATTCCAAAGCGAAAGGATGCGAAGTCTGGGATTTAGATGGCAAAAAATACATTGACATGTCCATAATGGGTGTCGGAAGTTGTATCCTTGGCTACGCTGATCCAGATGTAAATAAGGCCGTCAAAAAAGCTGTTGATAACGGTTCAATGTCCACACTGAACGCTCCGGAGGAAGTGGAACTTGCGGAGCTGCTTTGCAAAATACATCCCTGGGCAAAGATGGTGCGTTATGCACGTACAGGAGGAGAGGCCATGGCTATAGCTGAACGAATAGCACGAGCTCACACAGGAAGAGATACGATTGCTTTTTGCGGATATCATGGCTGGCATGATTGGTATCTAGCTACGAATCTTACCGGAAAGGATGAGCTCAAGGATCACTTACTTCAAGGACTTGAGCCAGCAGGGGTGCCGAAGGGATTGCATGGGACCGTCCTACCATTTCGATACAATCATATTGAAGAGCTCGAGAAGATTTCAAAAAATAATAAGTTGGCCGCAATAGTAATGGAACCGATACATTCTATTTCTCCAGAAAATGATTTTCTTAAAAAGGTTAGAGATATAGCTACGAATGCCGGTGCAGTGCTAATTTTTGACGAGATAACCGTGGGATGGAAATTGACATATGGAGGTGCGCACTTGCTATATGGAGTCGATCCTGATATCGCAGTTTTCAGCAAGGCGATGAGTAATGGTTATCCTATGGCAGCGATTATTGGAAGGGCGGATGTTATGCAATCAGCACAGCGGTCTTTCATATCAAGCACATATTGGACGGAGCGAGTTGGGCCAGTGGCTGCTCTGGCTACACTAAAAAAAATGAAAAAAGTAAACGTTGCAAAGAAGCTCACTCGAGCTGGAACTATGGTACGCACAGGCTGGATGGATCTCGCAAAAAAACATGAGCTCAATATAAAGATAGGCGGTGTGATCCCGATAAGCAGTTTTACTTTTCAATACGGTGAAGATAGTCAAGCTCTCAAAACACTCTTTGTCCAGGAGATGCTGGATCGGGGATTTCTGGCGACGAACCTGTTCTTTGCCACGTGTGCCCATACAGATGTGCTGATAAAAAAATACTTGAATGAAGTCGACAAAGTATTTGCTATAATTAGTCATGCGGTAAAAACTCACACTATCCGCAAAATGCTCCGAGGACCAGAAGCGCACACTGGCTTCGCTCGACTAAATTAATGCAATGAAAAACAGAATTATAGCCATCATACAGGCTCGAACTGGTTCAACCAGACTTCCTGCAAAAGTATTAAAGCCGATTCTTGGCCAACCGATGATTATCCGTATGCTTGAAAGGGTAAAGCGGGCAAGGAGTCTTGATGCCATCATCATCGCGACTTCTGATAACAAAGAAGATGAGGCTTTGGAAGAAATAGCAAAAGTTGCCGGAGTCGGATGTTTCAGGGGAAGTAAAAATGATGTCTTAGACCGATATTATCAAGCAGGAAAATCTGCAGGATTGGCTCACGAAGATGCCATTATATGCCTTATGGGCGATTGTACACTCCATGATCCAGATGTGATCGAAGAAGGAATCAGGCATTTTCTT
>CAYGIZ010000075.1:0-2299 GCA_964350075.1 uncultured Candidatus Saccharibacteria bacterium
TTTCAACTGGAATACCGGTCCAACGAGCGACCACTCGCGCCACATCTTCTTCGGTCACCTCTTCTTTCAAGATTTTCCGCGCGCTCTGGAGACGTTTTAATCTAGTTTCTTTAGTTTTAATACTTTTCTCTAATTCTGGAATTCGGCCATAACGAATTTCAGCGGCTTTCGCCAAATCTGCTCGCATTTCAGCCTGACTAGCTTCTAAACGCAAAGTTTCCAATTCGCCCTTATGAGCCCGAATTTCTGAAATAATATTCTTTTCATTTCGCCAACGCAACTCAAGTTCTTTTGTCTTCTCACGCAAATCATGAATCTCAGTCTCAATTTCCTTAACTCGCTTCTTAGCATCTCCGTCACGATTTAATTCCACTTCTTTTTTCAAGGCTTCACGCTCCACTTCTAAACGGCGAATGCGTCGTTCGGCATCCTCCAATTTCGCTGGTTTATTTTCTAATTGTAAACGCAAAGCCGAAGCGGCCTCATCAATCAAGTCAATCGCCTTATCTGGCAAGAAACGATCAGTGATGTAGCGACTTGATAAATTAACCGCGCTAACGATCGCATCATCCACAATGCGCACCCCATGATGCAATTCATATTTATCTTTTAACCCTCGTAAAATTGCTACCGTGTCTTCCACACTTGGCTCCTCTACCCAAACCGGTTGGAAGCGACGCGTCAGCGCTTGATCTTTTTCGATATATTTTTGATATTCTTTAGTCGTTGTCGCCCCAATCATTCTTAACTCACCCCGCGCTAGTGCCGGCTTCAACATATTTGAGGCATCAATCGCTCCTTCCGCACTACCAGCTCCAACTAAAGTATGCATCTCATCGATAAACATGATGATTTTACCTTCTGATCGTTCCACTTCTTTCAAAATATTTTTCAAGCGTTCTTCAAATTCACCACGATATTTAGTGCCGGCAATTAATAGTCCTAAATCAAGCGAGACTAATTCTTTATCGCGTAATGATTCTGGCGCATCACCCGTAGCAATTCTAATGGCTAAACCTTCCGCAATCGCCGTTTTACCAGTCCCCGCCTCACCGATTAAGACCGGATTATTTTTAGTCCGACGAGACAGAATCTCCATAATGCGTCTAATTTCCGTATCGCGACCAATCACCGGATCAAGCTTATCGCTACGAGCCAAATCAGTTAAATTTCGCGTAAATTTTTCAATCGCTTTAAATTTCTTAGCCGGCTCTACTTCTTCCATTTTTCCAGAACGCAATTCATCAATCACCTGTTTTACTAGTTCTGGTGTTACTTTAAAACGATTTAAAATATCTCGTCCCGGACTTGGCACATCAAGCAGGGCGAGTAATAAATGCTCAGTCGAAACAAATTCATCACTCAAACCAGAAGCGACTTTAGAAGCCCCATCAAAAATCCGCACCAGTTCAGGCGTCAGATAAATTTGGTAAGAAGGGGAAGCGACAGTCGTACCATCTGGAGTTTCCATCATATCCAATAGATAATCGGTCAACATAATAGTATCAACCTCCAACTTATCAAGAATCGATACGGTCGTACTCTCATCCTGCAACAATAAAGCCGCCAGTAAATGAACTGGATTAACATGATTTTGCCCGCGTTCAATCGCTAATTCATGAGATTTCTTGATTGCTTCACGAGCTTTAGATGTAAAATTATGAAATGGAAGCATAAAGGTACATTATATAACAACTAATTTATAGAGTCAATCAAAGTCTTAACCTCTCGTATAGACACTGCCTGACCACCACCCAAATTCAAACCGACCGCCCCACCCTGAATATTAACTAGTGGCCCGCCAATAGTTTCAGCACCCGAAGCATTAGTGGTCATTAGAGTGCTGGTAGCCAGATTCCCACCCACTAAACGAGAAATAATACTGACCGAAACAATATGACTACCCCCCAGAGTTGCTCCAACCCCAATCACAGTCTGCCCCACATTAACTTCTTTTTGATCTAGGGTCACGGGTTTAAATTCAGCACTATCTTTCAAAAACTTTTCTCGTTGCTCAACATTAATCCCAAGCAAAACAGTTTTACTCCCTCGAGCCACCTCAGTCACTTTATATTCCTCATTATCCTCGTTGATTAAATAATATCCCTTCGCTCCCGGTTCACCAAACAAACTCAAATCAGTCGCAAAATAACCACGAGCATCGACATAAATCGCTGAACCAACATTTCGTCTTTCACTATCCTTATCGGTTTCTAAACGAAAGACTGAACCAGACACTGAATTAATCGCTTTCACAATTAATTCTTCTTCAGTGACGATTACTGGTACCTCTTTCACC
>CAYGIZ010000076.1:0-2252 GCA_964350075.1 uncultured Candidatus Saccharibacteria bacterium
GCTCCTCCTACTATTCAGGCCGGAGACGAGTCGGAAATTCCAGTGCGATTCTCGCAATGTCCAGCTTGTATAGAACAAGAATTAGCGCTATATGAGAGAGATGGAGGAGATCAGTTCTCCTATGGAGTTTAGATTAACATCTATATACAAGGACTATCGCTAAAGTCCTGATGTCCACGATCCTTCTGGCAGGAGAATGTATCTGTCGGTTTGCCGAGAGTCCACTTTCCGTCTTTATATTCTGCGACGGCTTCGCTTTTAGCAGCGGAAATAGAATCATCCTTCATTCCTGTATAGATCGCAGTCACTATATTGTCTGACCCTTCCTTCTTCACAGTCACAATGACTGATCTGCAAGTATCTGGCGTACATCCTCCCCAATACTTCAAGACCAGAGCCTCTGCTTCTGACTGTGTCAGAGCTGGTCCAGATGTTTCCTCTTGTGCTTTGGTAGAGTCAGACTCTAGAGATTTGTTCTTTTGTGTGATGTAATAGATCCCGCCAATAATAATGAGAGCTAGAACTGCGGCCACTATCGTGCCTACCGATCCTTTATTCGTATTCATTGCTTTTATTTGCTAATAATAATGCCGTAAGTATAGCATTATTTCTCTGACTTATTGAGCCACCCGAAAAGGCTGAACTTGCTCTCATTGAGCTCTAGGAAAGCTTCGATCTTTGCCTGTATTAACTCCAAGGCTGTTATCTGGTTGTTGATATCGGCACGTACGCTTGCGTCTGAAGTCAGGTTTAGAAGGTTCTTTAGGCGGACGATATTGTTGGTTGTTGTCGAAAGTTCGCTTCGTATAACTCCAATATTCTTGTAGTCGCTTCCGAAAAAGAAAGTTCTCAATGATCCTCTTTTCTCTACCTTTGCCATAGCTGCTGCTGTGGTTGAAGCGGAATCATTCTGTGAGTTGGCTACTACTCGAACCTGTGATCCTATTCCTCCATCGCGATCGGCGACTGATAGGAGAGACTTAACGAATGTCGCTATTGTGCTTCGGTGTGATTCTGCAGTTACTTTTATCTTTGCGTCTGCATCTGCATCTGCATCTACCTTGGCATTTGCGTTGGTATTAGTATTGGCGCTTGTATTGCTATTTGTAGTCGTGCTCTTATTCTGCATATTAGCATTGACTGTCGTCGAAGCCTGGATATTAGCATTTACATTTGGTTTGACCTTCACATCTAGGACCTCGGCATTTGCTACTCCAAATGCTCCTGCTGAAACCATTATGGCGATTGCTGCGAAAGTATGTTTTATTTTCATATATTTATATTATTAGCTTATAATACATTAATTATGACTGTAATGTTGGCAAAGCCTTACAATGTAATATCTTATTATTTAATCAGTCTTCATACATATGAAACTAACACCACATATTCGAATTAATGATAATAAGTGTCGAGAGGCTATTGAGTTCTATCAGGACTGTTTTGGGAAAGGCAAAGTCACGATCCAAACTCTCGGAGAGACTCCGATGGCCAAGGAATTTCCTAAAGACCACGACAAAGTCATGCATGCCTCACTAGAGATAGGTGGTTTTTCGATTACTTTAGCTGATATTTTCCAAAACAAAGCGATTATAGGAGATCAGGTCTCCCTCATGGTGAGCTGTGACAGCGAGGAACAGCTTAATGATCATTTTGAAAAGCTTTCCCAGGGAGGAGATGTCTTCATGAAGCCGGAAAAGCAATTCTGGGGCGCGCTTTTCGCCATGGTCACGGATAAATATGGTGTGGAGTGGAATCTAAATTTCCCTATGCAATAGAGAAGATGTATATGCCGACGGCAATAGCGACTATGCCATAAGCTCCAAAAAATCCTCTTGATTTTCTTGCAAATCTTTCAATAGTCTGTGGAGTAAAGATGTATAGCAATCCTTTTATTGCAACTAGCCATACAACAACCGTGACAATGGTCTTCCAAGTTCCATCCCAGATGTTGTATTGGATAAGGTACATCGATGAGAGAAAGACCAGAATAATACCTGACAGATAGGTCGCTGCTGGATGATCAAAAAAATCTTTGATCATATGAGGGACTGTCTTGCCCTTGATAAGAAGAAATAATCCGCTGACAACTAAATATACCGCTAAAATTTTTGCCGTTAAAATTGTGGCGTCCATAAATAAATTATTAACTTTGCTAATGGGTAAATTATAGCATTAATTATCCACTTCATATTAATTTGAAAGTGGGTATAATTATCCCATGAACAAGCAAAATGTTACCATATCAGTTG
>CAYGIZ010000077.1:0-2143 GCA_964350075.1 uncultured Candidatus Saccharibacteria bacterium
TGAATGTACAGCTTGCAAGAGAGCTCGGTAATTTCCTAAAGAATAATGGTCGCTATGATGTCATGATGGCTCGTGATGAGAAGTCTTGGAGTCCAGTTCTCATGGATTATTTTAAGAACAATTGGGGTCAAATCATAGAGTTTCTAAAGGATAACAGAGAGGAGACTCTACGCCAGATCAAAACAGGGGAAACAGCCAAAGTGGTTTCCAAAGTCCACCACAATAAGGCTCCGACTGACGTTGCTCTTCGGCTCTACGGGATAAATAAATGGGGGTCGGAAAATGCCGTAGATATTGCCATACACATACATTTTAACGATATACCCAGGCCAAATCAGTCCCGGCCAGGGACATATTCAGGATTCGCTATTTATATCCCCGAACCACAATTTGCCCATAGCTTTACGACCAAAACTGTCGCGGAAGCTGTTTTCAAGCGCTTGGAGAAATACAATCCAGTTAGCAACCTTCCCGGGGAAGATGAAGGATTGGTAGAAGGAGATGAACTGATAGCTATTGGAGCAAACAACACAACCAATTCCGCCAGCCTGCTCATAGAATACGGATATATTTATGAACCACAGTTCCAAAATCCGGAGGTACGAGCGAAAGTTCTCAAGGATTTAGCATTCCAAACTTATCTTGGCCTACAGGATTTCTTTGGACAAGGTAAGGATGTTGCATTTGCTTACGACACCCTCATGTTGCCTCATTCATGGAAAAATGATCTAACTTCTGCAAACGGAAATATTTCCGATGTCTTAGCCCTGCAAAGTGCTCTTTTGCTTGACGGAGTCTATCCCGGCCCGGGAAGAACAAAGAATGATTGTCCTAGGACTGGTAAAATCGGTCCATGCACACTGTCAGCCATCGAATCTTTTCAGAGAAAAAATGGAATAAGCGGAGAATCTGGAACGGTCGGTGCACAAACAAGAAATGCTTTGAATCAAAAATATTCGGTGAAATCTTACTAGATTTTTGTTAGTTCATCCTTTGTAATTTCAGCGTCGCTCCAAGGAATTTTTGTGCCGTTCGGACCCATAAGATATGGATCCGTGCCTTTGCCTGTGATCAGTACAACATCTCCGGTACGAGCTTTTCTTAATCCCTCTGCGATAGCCAATCGTCGATCTATGGTGAATGAAGGCTTCTTGTTTTTTATTCCTTCTGCAACCGCCAGAGTAATTTTTTCTGGATCCTCGTCATATGAGTCATCGTCCGTGAGGATTATTTCATCGCAATAAGTATCGGCTACTCGTCCCATCTCCGCTCTTTTCCAAGTATCTCGTCCTCCTCCAGTCGCTCCAAAGACGCAAATTTTTCTCTTATTTCCAAAAGCTTGGTATAGTTTTTCCATTGAGTCGGCGGTATGAGCGTAGTCGATAATAACCGTGAAATCCTGCCCGGCTTCTATTTTCTCCACGCGCCCGCGTATACTTCCAAATTTTTCTACGGCACGAATAATGATTTCATTTGATACCCCAAGACTCTTGGCGCAGGTCATTCCGGCTAGAAGGTTGTAGAGATTAAATAATCCTGAAAGGGAAGAGTGGGCTGCTTGCCCGGAGAAAGTAAAATCTATTCCTTCGTCTAGTATTTTGTACGGCTCGGCATCTTTTATACCGTACTCAACTTTCTTTTCTGCTTCGCAAGCAAGGAATCTAGGAGCTTCGGGATCGTCCGAATTTACAATTATCGTCCGAGCACAGGCCATATCCACCTTTGCCTGAACGTAATTTGCATATGAGCCATGAGACTCTATGTGTTCCGGTGAAAGATTTGTAAAGACAAAGGCATCCAGTTCTATGAATTTATGGCGGTACTGCATAGAACCCTGTGATGTCATTTCTAGTATTACATAGTCGCACTTGGCTTCTACGGCTTTTCGCAAAAATCTTTGGACAAAGAATCTGCCTGGCATGGACATCTTGTAGAGATTATTTGTTGAGTCTTCTCCTATTTTGAATCTAATTGTATTAGAGAGCGCGGTCTTATATCCCGCTTCTTCCAAAATTGCGCTTATGAGTTCTACGGTCGAACTTTTTCCTTTTGTTCCGGTGACACCTATAACTTTTATGTGTCTGGAAGGGAAGAAATAGGCGAGGGCGGAGAGGAGAGAAAGGGAATAGTGGTAGGTAGGCTG
>CAYGIZ010000078.1:0-2137 GCA_964350075.1 uncultured Candidatus Saccharibacteria bacterium
GCTGGCGGCGGTGGTGGTGGTCCTGGTGGTGGCGGTGGGGGACCGGGTGGAGATGATAATTACTATTTGGACGAATTCAATCGACTTCGTCACGGAGATGGTTATTTCGACCCTGCTGGTGTAGAAGCAATGAGAGACCCTGGAGATTTTCATCGAGCTTTTCTATCTGAAAATATTGCACAAAATCAAGCTAGAAACGCCGAAATGGCTGCAATGGGTAAAATAGCTCGAGACCCTTACGCCTTTGAACGAAGATACCGGCATATTAATAATTTACAAATGCTAAACAAATACTCTCACACTCCTGAGACTGAGGGAACTAAAGGAGAACGAATGGCCATGCAAAAAGGAGCCCCGTCAAAAGGTTATTACGGCCCGTATGATTACCCCACCAATATAAACGACCCGTCAATGAGTTTAATGGGAGGGTTCAAATCAAAAAGTGGAAATATATCCACCTTGTGGGAAACATACCAAATGTCCAAACGAAAAGGAAAAGGAAAACGCGCAAAATATTTCAAGTGGGGGAATAAGTCGCAAGCTTGGAAGAAACTATCCAAAAGAGATAAAAAAAAATATATGATGCGCGGGGCCAACGGGCACGAAGATGTTCGTCTTCCTCGAAAATTAAGACTCAATCAGTTTCTTCAAGCTGCCAGAAAAGCAGCCACTCAAAACGCTCAAGTACAAGCGGAAATGATTGCAAAGAACAGGGATACCAACATGGTTGTGGACCCTATTCAAAGAAAATATATGGGGGCTGGGGTTGCCGCTGCAGGAGGGATGGGAGGTGTGGGAAGACAAATGCCAAGTGGTATTGGAAATTTTTGGTAATAATAAAGCGTTTTATTCTCTCTTTAAAATGGAAGAGTCTCAAGAATCATATAGTGTTCAGTGATTGCCATCTGCTGTCCTGGGCCTCCAGGACAAATAATTCCTGTACTAACCACATCATTGGTAGCTAGTTGAACCATTCCTTCCCCAACAATTAAATTTGTAATCTCAGGAAAAGGAGCGACTAAAAAGGACTTGTATTCTCCAGGAATTGTCGGCCCGACCCCGTTCTTTTCCAGTCGAAATCGTATTTCGGTCGGAACTGGTTCGATTTGATTCCAACAGATCGAAAACCGGACTTTAAAGAATCGAGTAGGAGCTCCAATATATTGAATTCCGCTTTGAAGGGTTCCTCCAACCCCTGTAGATTTTTGAAAAGCGATTCCACTTTCTGCGTAGGAAGTCACAGGTGCGTCTGTGTTAATCTCTTCCCAACTGTTGGTTGTAAATGTGTGTATGAAAGGAGCTGCTATGTTTGTAAATCGATATTCTCCTAAATAGATTGGAACAGCAGAAACAGTCCAAGCGGGGTCGATACCTTTTGTTTTAAAAATTTATTAGAAAAATATTTTTTAAAATGAAGATCCAAATAAATTTAAATGTGTTGCGCTAATGGAACAAGGGATATCTACAAGTCCTCCTCTTCGTATCATTATCGACACGTACTGGTTCGTAGACAGTGTTGCTCGACCAGAAATACTGATACTGACACAGTCTCCAACAACTGGACTTACTGTTACTTGCCCTTTTTCTTGTGTACTAGCCCCATTCTCGCTATACGCTACTCGAACCACCCCTCCTGTTCCAGTAGACATAATTGTCAACGATCCATAAAACATAAAAGATCTTAGAACTGGCCCCGTATATCTGAGGCGCCCAGCAACCAACATTCCAAAATAAGGCCCGGGTGGAGGACCTCCGGTTGTTATAACTGACATTGCCATTATTGGAACGTCTACAAACGCTGCCGTTGCGGTTATAGCAGTAGGCGCAGCGAAATTATCCCATTCAGAGTGTGCCATCAACATTCCATAAATTCCAAGCGTCCAGTTTGGGTCTACTCCAGTCACAAAGAGCCCTCCTGATGATGGAGCCGCTGCTGCAATGGTTCGAACTCCGTTGGGTGCGTTATTTGTAATTGTCCATGTCTCAGGAGGGCCTTCAACTACAGAAATACCTGCTCCTGCAACTAACTCTGTACTTGGTGCTGTGTTTGAAATTGTCCAATTCGGATCTCCCCCTACTACCCCGATTCCTACTCCGGCTGTAATTGTTCTAACTTGATCGGGGAGTGTGTTTGTAA
>CAYGIZ010000079.1:0-2098 GCA_964350075.1 uncultured Candidatus Saccharibacteria bacterium
CATCTCTTCTCCGCTTTGATCCAACTTGGCCATGCGCGCTAGGATATCTTTTTCGCTATTCTTTTCAATTGTCTTGAAAAGTTCCTGCCTTGCCTCTTCCATACTCATGCCGGCCACCTTCTGCATAGCTTCAATTTTTTCATTTTCTATTTTCTCCGCCTTTTCTCTTATAGTCTTGATCTCTGCTATACGTGCTTTTATAAGTTCAACTTCTTTATCTATATCAGTCTGTCTTTTATCCAGCAAGTCCTCCTTTTTTATGAGGCGAGATTCTGCCTGCTGTATCTTATCCTCCTTCTCCTTTATTTCCATCCTGGCCATTTCCAGGAACTTATTTGTCTTTAATTCTGCTTCATTCGTGATTTTTTTGGCCTCCTCCTTGGCAGTCAAGATCATCTCCTTGATCTCTAATTCCATCGAACCCTTCTTTCCAAGGGAAATGATGACGCGAAGATAATATCCGATTCCAAGTCCGGCAAGCCCCGCAAGGCTCAACAGCAATGCAACTAATTTTAATGACATATGCGAATGTAAATTCGCCTTTTCGGACTAAAAGTCTAAAATGTATTTATCCAAACTATTTTCTGTAAAGTATCCAGTAAGTAAAGTGTCGATAGTATTCATTAAGGTTTTCAGATTTCCGAAAAGCGAACCTACGGTATTAATTCCAGTAATGCCGTTATCGTATAATTATCCTACGACTTTGTCAATCAAACCGTATTTTTTTGCTTCTTCAGGGTCCATGAAGAAATCTCGGTCCACGTCTTTTTCAATTTTTGAGATTGGCTGGCCGGTATTTTTTGCGAGTATTTTGTTGAGATTTTCACGCATCTTCAGGATATGCTTGGCACTGATTTCAATATCAGATGCTTGTCCCTCTACTCCTCCAAGAGGTTGATGGATCATGACTTCAGAATTGGGAAGGGCATATCGCTTTCCTTTTGCTCCGGCTGACAGCACGAGTGCTGCTCCGGAAGCGGCTATACCAACGCAGGTAGTGGAAACATTGTTTTTAATATGATTCATTGTATCTACAATCGCCAAGGTTGAAGTAACGGAACCCCCCGGGGAGTTAATATATAGATTTATATCCTTTTTTGAATCTTCAAACTGCAGGAAAAGAAGTTGGGCAATGATGATGTTTGCCATATGGTCATCTATTGGTCCGGCAAGGAAAATAACATTCTCCTTGAGGAGGCGTGAATAGATGTCATAAGCCCGTTCGCCGTAATTTGTCTTTTCTATAACTGTTGGTATAAGCATGCATAAATCATACATGTTCTGTCATATTTGGCAACTTCCTCGGTACTGATATAAAATGAGTGCATGAAGTTACACAGGTTCTACATCGAGGAAACCATTGGAAATACGGATCAAATTAGGATTGTGTCTAGAAGTGTGAGGTGGCAAGCGATAAATGTCTTGCGTAATGGGCTGGGCGATAGTGTAAAAATCTTCGACAATTCTGGCTTTGACTATGAAGTTGTAATTGTTGGATATGACAATTATACCATGACCTGCGACGTCAAGAAAAAAATTGTGAATAAAGTTTTGCCAAAAAGAGATGTGATTTTGTTTGCCTCTATAGTAAAAAAAAGTAATTTTGAGTGGATTGTGGAGAAAGCGACGGAGCTTGGTGTCGCGAGTATCGTGCCGATAATTTCCGCAAGAAGCGAAAAGAAAGATCTTAATATGGAGAGGTTGAAGAAGATCAGCATAGAAGCCAGCGAGCAAAGCGGGAGAGGAACGATTCCGGTAATTGGCGAGATTGTGAAACTCGAAGAAGTTTTTTCTTCTTTGAAAACAAAAATCATAGCGTTTCACACTGAAGGAGAAGTTTTCAAGAAAGAAGATTTAACAGAAGACGAAGCAATCTCTGCATTTGTCGGTCCGGAAGGTGGGTGGACTCCGGAGGAGATAGAGATGTTTCACAAGAATAATATCCTTGTTCGGAATCTAGGACCACAGGTTCTCCGAGCAGAGACGGCAGTTGTCGCTGCACTTTCTCAATTAGTTTTCTAGAAACTTAAACACCTTCTCGTTCATGAGAACTGTTTCGGCATAGACAGCTGCGCGTTCTCGGTCAGCATCCTTGTAG
>CAYGIZ010000080.1:0-2056 GCA_964350075.1 uncultured Candidatus Saccharibacteria bacterium
TATTAGTCTTGTGGATATGGTGATAACTTTTTTTACCCTTATTCTACAGCCTCTTTTATTCCCTCTTCTTGTTGATATTTTTTTAATAAACAGTTTCCTCTTCTATTCTTGTCCCACACACATCCTTTTTGCTGGTAGTTTTCCACACCTCTTCACAACTTACCAACACGCTGTCTACAACATTGCCCGGATCTGCGATATCTCTTCCATTAAAACCGGATTGGTCTTCACCTCCCCTTTTACTTTTTCATAAGAATGTATCACTGTGGTGTGGTCTCTCCCCCCCATTTTTTCTCCGATCGATGGAAAAGATACACTCAAGTCTTCACGAAGGAGGTACATGATGACCTGTCTTGGTTTGACCACCTCTTTTTTTCTGGTTTTATCATATATGCTGTCCTCTTCCACATTATAAAAGTCTGAAACGAGCTTTATCACATCTTTGATGGAAATATTTTTCTTTGGTTTGGTACTGTTTTTTACCAAGTTTTTTATTTCAAGAAGAGAAAGTGGCCTATTTTTCAACTGTGTCTGACACACAATGGCATTTACCACTCCTTCCAGTTCTCGCACATTACTTTCGATGCTCGAAGCCAAAAACTCTAATATTGAATCCTCCAAAATAACGTTATTGGCAAGGCTCTTTGCTCTCAATATAGCCACACGGGATTCCTGATCTGGTGCCGGCAGCTCTATAATCATTCCAGCATTGAATCTGGATTTAATCCTGTCTTCAAGGCCTGGAATAAAATTTGGGTGCTTGTCGCAGGAAAATATCAATTGTCGATTACTCTCGTGGAAAGTGTTGAACAGATAAAAGAATTCTTCCTGGAACTTGTCTTTGCCAGCGAAGAATTGTACGTCGTCCATGATTATAACGTCATACTTGCGGTATTTTTCTTTAAACACCTGCGCTTTGTTGCTTTGCAAGGCGTTGAAGTATTCAGAGCCGAACTTCTCGGATGTTAGATAAAAAACTTTCTTCTGCTTATGCTCCGCTTTTATATGATTTCCAATAGCTTGGATGAGGTGTGTCTTACCGTGTCCAGTATTTCCATATATAAATAGAGGATTGTATGCTGTCCCAGGAGTTTTAACAACGGTTTTGGAGGCCGCATGAGCTAGTTCGTTGAATGGGCCGACAACAAAATTGTCAAATATGTAACGCGGGTTGAGGTTGTCGTCCTTATTTACATAGAAATCCTGCAAAGGCATAGAAATAGTGGGGGTTGCCTGTATTTTCCTTCTTTCTTCGGCCTTTTTCTTCTCCGCGTCCTTGGTAATGACATATTCCAATGATCGTATCTCCTCATTCATTTTCCTCAATGTACGCAGGATGACAGAATGAAATTTCTTGTACAGCCAGTCTCTGGTAAAAGAGTTAGGAACCCCAAGGTATATAGTTCCCTCCTCTTGCTTTAATATAAAACTTCCTTTGAACCAGGTAGAAAAGTTAGCTTCTGACACCGCAAGCTCTATTTCTACCAACGCACTTTCCCAGAGTTTTGCATAATCATTCATGGTTGTGATACTAGTATATACTTCTTTAAAAATTAGCAAACTTGTGCAAGTCTTATAATCATGTTGATAACTTGTGGATTATGGTATATAGTAGGACGACTATGTCATTTACATACAAACCAAAGAAAAGAAAACGAGCGAAGACCCACGGATTTCTAGTCAGGACGAAATCTAGCGGAGGAAGGAATGTTTTGCGACGTCGCCGCGCAAAAGGACGAAAGAAAGTCGCTGTTTAATCTTCCATCAATGCTTCCAAGTTCCAAAAGGCTTACTATACCACTTTTCAAGGAGGTAGTAGACAAGGGTAGGTCTCTCCACTCCGACTTTTTTATTTTCCGCCTGCTGAAAAGTGTAGGACAGAGCCGATTTTCTGTGAGCGTTCCTAAAAAAGTGGCCAAGGGAGCAACAGAGAGGAATAAAATAAGGCGAAGATCTTATTCTGTCATTGCATCTATATATTCTCAAGTGAAGTCCGGAATCCACGGCGTGCTAGTCGCGAAAAGCCCAGTGTCAAAGGCTGACTTCCAGGATATAC
>CAYGIZ010000081.1:0-2045 GCA_964350075.1 uncultured Candidatus Saccharibacteria bacterium
GAGGTTATTCATCAATTGTATAGGATCTGCGATACGGGATTCGCGGGCCAGGGCTTCAGCCAAAGTCACTATTCCCCTCCAAACATGGACATATGAAGGGTCTTTTGCAATGAGTGAAATGAAGCCGGATTCTTCCGCGGAATGGATCAGAAAGCCCACTGAACTATCGGATAATAGGCTCTTTTTTATTTTTGCAAGTGCCGGCAATTTATTTTCCAATTCGTCCAACTTTCCGCTACTCAATGCTCGAACTAAGGTAGTCGAATCTTCAAATGACAATTTCCACATGCCTGCGATAATGGTTTTTGCCAAAGCGTCAACTTTAGATGTATCAGAGAGGTATTCTATGAGATTAAAGAAAAGCCTGCCGGCAGGGTGATTAAAGATATCAATACTTCTCTCTGATGAGACTGGAATGTCATGAAGTTCCAGCAGACGGATGATGCGATCAACATCTCGATTCCTTCTAACTATAATGGCGGCAGTTGAGCCGGATTCAAGTTCTTTGAGCGCTTTAACTAGGTAAAGTTCAATTGAAGAAACATTTTCTCCAGTTACAATTTCTACCGGTCTCGCTTCATCCACACTTCCGGATGTCAGGTGAATTCTCAAATCCCTATTTTCATCCTCAATATAATTCCTCTCAATCATTCCAAAGCTGGCGTCCAGTATGCTCTGATGTGATCGGTAGTTTGTATCCAATGAAATAACTTTCATTGCCGGCCATTTTTTCTGAAGCAAAAGAAAGTTCTCTACCGAAGCTCCCTGAAATCTATAAATAGCCTGTTTTTCATCGCCTACAATAAATATATTCGGCGTATCAAAAAATTCAGCAATCATGCTTACGATGAAATTCTGCGCGTCATTTGTATCCTGATGCTCGTCAACGTGGATATATAAGTATCTTTCTTGAAGCAGTCTCAAAAGCAATTCGTCATGTCGCAGGGATAAGAGGAGCTGGATGATGAGATCATTGAAATCCATTTTCTTGGCCTCTTTCTTCCTTTCTTCATACTGCTCATATACTTCCGAGAACAATTCAGTCCTCTGGCATTTTTCTATAGCTTCTCTGGCATCAGCTTTTAATTGTCCCTCCGTCGCGCCTCTTGTAGAAATAGAGCTTTCATCATTTTTTATTCTCTTGGCTTCATCTTTTGCGTACTGGCAAACCATTTCCGGAGTCAGAGCTTCCCTTTTTGCGTCATCAATGCCTCGGATGATTCCGGAAATATATGCGTCTGGCTTCCCAGCCGGTCTCAATGTGGAAAATTTGGGATTGGAAATAATATTGCGGATTAGAGATTCCTGCTCGATATCCGTCATCTGCTTCATGTCGCTCACATGGAGAAAGTGATCGGGATACTCGGCCATGACGGAAGAAGCGAAGCCGTGGAAGGTGTGGATTCGCACATCGTGAGCTCGGTCACCGATTATAGTCTTGAGCTTGGCTCTGATAGCTTTTACACCGGCTTCTGTATAGGTAATAGCCAGAATGCCGTTTGCGGGTGTATCCGTCTGTTTAAGGATGTTTGCGATACGGAGACTCAATATATGCGTCTTGCCCGTTCCAGGGCCTGCTATGACCATTACAGGACCGTCTATAGCGTCTACGGCCTCTTTTTGGGCTTTATTGAGGGTTTTATAGAGGGTGGAGAATATGTCTGCCATGCCTCTATTATAGCCTAAATCTTAGTAATTCTTCAGCCGATTTATCTTCTCATGCTGCCTTATCTTCTCATGAGCCTTTGCCTCAATCTGTCGGATACGCTCTCGAGTAACTCCGAATTCCTTTCCTACTTCTTCAAGCGTATGAGTAATGCCGTCATTCAGACCGTGTCTCATTTCCAAAATTCTTTTTTCTTTTTCAGAAAGGTCTCCGAGAATTTCGTTGACCTGATCTCTCAAAATTCTGCGTGAGGATTCCTGATCCGGAGAAAGGATCTTGTCATCTGACAGAAAATCTCCGAGAGTGGACTTGCCGTCATCGCTATCATCTCCAACTGGGCTCTCCAGAGAAACAACGTCCTGGTCAATTTTTTCAATAT
>CAYGIZ010000082.1:0-1946 GCA_964350075.1 uncultured Candidatus Saccharibacteria bacterium
ATTATATAGTCAATGATATCCGTAAATTAGTCAAAGTCAAACAAAAAAAACGGGATAATATGTGTATTAGTTGTTAATAACTTTTAATGTTAGTTTAATACATGACCTAATGTTACGTAAAAAGTACTGCCCTTGCCTTCTTCACTTTCAGCCTTGATGTCACCTCCGTGTATTTCAGCAATCCATTTGCAAATGGCTAATCCGAGTCCAGTACCTCCATGATTGATGATCCTCGCCTGTTCGACCCTGTAGAACCTTTCGAAAATATATGGAAGATCCTTAGCTGGAATTCCGATGCCGGTATCACTCACGCTAATAGTAACCATGTCATGTTTTTTCGAATCAGAAATTATTACCTTGCCTTTATCTTTGCAGTAGAGAACAGCATTGGTAATGATGTTCATGAAAAGCTTTTCTAAGTACATTCTATCCCCAGAGATTTTTATATCCGGAGAAGTCCTGATCTTTATGGAAATTTTTTTCTTTTTGGCAAGAGCCTCACATCTTTCAGCTACCCTTCTTATGAGCTGGGAAAGATTGATATCATGAAATATGATTTTTCTCTCAACTTCATGATTTGATGAAGACGTAAGCATGGTGAGATCGGAAAGTAGGTTCGACAAATGCTTGACCTCCTCGTTAATAGCACGGAAAGCACTGTAAGCTGTCGCTACACTCTTGGTTTTGACCCGGAGAGCCAGATCCACGTGCCCGCGAATGATAGCGAGAGGCGTACGAAGTTCGTGAGTAGCATCGGCGATGAAATTGGCCTTAAGTTTCTCCATTTCAAACCTCTTCTGCTCCACGATTATCGCCTCAAGCTTCTTGCGCTCGGTCAGATCCACATTCACGGCTACTGAACCTATCACCTTGCCATGTATATCGTGTATAGGAGCTGCTGAAGCCTCCAAAGACCATATTTTACCACTAGGCAGATGAGCCTCTATTTCCATAGGTGGAATAACCCTGTTCTCCGTGATAGCTCTCTGCATCGGCAGCTGTTCTGCCGAGATTTCCTTTCCACCATGGAAATGGCGAACTTTACGTCCGGCTGCAGAGGGGTCACGGGATGATGCGGATAGATTGTCTCCTGGCCTGACTTCCATATGCCGCAACATTGCCAGATTTCCGGTGATTTTCTCGCAGGTCAGATCATTGGAAAATGTTACACCAACAGGAAGAGCATTCAGGAGAGCCTGAAGTCTTTGATTCGCTTCGAAAAGCTTCGATTCATGCTCTTTTTTTAGACGTTCTGGAGCCATATTACTCTCTAAGCGTATATCCTACCCCTCGAATAGTATGTATCAATGGCTTAACATGTACTGGATCTATCTTTCTTCGTAGATATCGGATATGAACGTTTAGCTCATTATTAGCCTCATTAAATTCCGGACCCCATGCCTCGTCAATGAGCTGTCGCCTCGTCAGAGCTTGGCTGTTGTGGCGTATGAGCGTGTCTAGCAGGCGGTATTCTTTCGGTGTCAACTGTATTTTCTTTCCGGCTCTCGTCACCTCATGCTTAGTTTTATCGACTACTAGATCGGCAATCTTCAGGACATTTGCTTCAGCAACCTTCCTTCTTCGCAATACCGCACGCATCCTAGCGACGAGCTCATCTATTCCAAATGGCTTAACTAAATAATCATCCGCTCCGATGTCCAGTCCTTCCACCCTGTCGCCTATTACACCGCGAGCTGTTAGAAAAATGATTGGTGTATGGATCTGATGCGCCCGCAGTTCCCTACAGACTTCCATCCCGTCTTTTTTCGGAAGCATGATATCCAGAATAATTAGTGAATAATTATTTTTCATCGCTTTAGTCAATCCTTCTTCTCCATCAAGAGCTGTATCCACGGCATACCGCTCATTCTTGAGTGCCTTTTTTAAGATATTTACCAGCTTTATTTCATCTTCGATTACTAAAATGGTCATAGAAACATAATATC
>CAYGIZ010000083.1:0-1936 GCA_964350075.1 uncultured Candidatus Saccharibacteria bacterium
TTTTAACAGATTTTTAAAAATTAAAAAACCGCTCACTTGTGGTGAGTCGGGGTTTTCCTTTCCGTCCCTCACCAAATTTTGAAAAATTTGGTGAGGGACAAAGAGTCAAAGTGTCAAAAAGTCAAAGGGTCACGAGGCTAAGTGATCAAGCCGCCAACTTGCGGGAGAACACCTGGCTGCCGCCGCGCCACTCGCGCGCGCGCGAGGTCCCGAGGGCGTACACGTCCCAACCACCATCGCACCAGCGGACGTACACCATGCGGAGAACTCCACTGGCATCCCGAACGAAGAAGATGTTGGCCCAGCCGTTTGTCAGCAGGGCGCCGACTTTACCGTTCGCTTGGAGCGATATCAAGTGGAAGATTTCCGCGAGGGAAGTCTCCGCCTTGGTCTCTCCTCCGAGGAAGGCAAGGATGACTACGGCTTTGGCGAACTTGAGAAGCTTGCCATAGCCGATGGTGGACGGTGCGACGGTCGCTTCGACCTTGCCCAGGAACCATGTGGTGAAGTTGGACCCGAGGTCCGAAATCTTCACCGTGGCGGTGTCTGAGATATCCTTGACGAACTTCTCCGAAGCGACGAAGTTCGTCGCTCCCGGAAAAGCCATTTCGCCGACGGCCTGGATGAGGTTCGTGATCGCTTGAGCGGCCGGCTTGACCACGCGGTTCCGGATCGCGTCGCACATCAACGCGATCGCCTCTTTCGTGTTGGTGATGACCCACTGGGCATCATCACCTGAAAGGACATCAAATGCTGATTGGTGTTCGACGAGGCCGCCTGCGAGTTTCGGGATCTGTTGTTCGGTAGCCATAAGGCCCTCCGTTTTTACAGTTTTTCGCTGTCAGGCTTAACCACACTTTAAGTTTTGCCCCAGCAGAGAAAGCTCCATTTTGAAGCACTTTCTGCTGTGGCCAAATCTTAATTTATTTGACTCTATAACACTGTAAAAGAACTTCATTATCGAGCAGTCTATCACCTTTCAGGTTAAATGTCAAGTTTATATGGAACTCCTTTTTCTGGGTAAATAGCATCAACATCAAGTTCATCTCGTAATCTCTGAACCAAAAAAGTAGAAGCTTTTGGCTCTCCCATGACCACAAAAACTTTTTTAACTGTTTTAGCAGTGTCCGAAACCATATCCACCAGCCCGTCAGAATCTTTGTGAGACGAGTAACCGGAAATGGTTTCTATTCGAGCTCTTATAGGTATCGTTTCGCCATTCCCGCCCGAACGACCGTTCGGTCGGGCGGGTATTTCTACCTGACTTGGTTTGTCTTGGATTCTCCTACCTAGAGTTCCAATTGCCTGATAGCCCATAAGAAGAACCGTGCTCTTTGGGTCGGGAAGATATTGCATTTCATGCCAAACTACTCTTCCGCCAGACGACATGCCAGAACCTGCAATAATTATTTTGGGATTTGGCGTATTTAAAATCTCTTGCGAGTCGCGTGAGCCATGAGTTACAAAAAGTTTGGGAAAATTAAATATATTATCTCCTGACTTTATTTCTCCCTGAACAGCAGAGTTAAAGTCCCTTGTCGTGTGAGCATAAATTTCTGTAACTTTGCTACCCAGAGGAGAGTCTAGGTATACCGGTACCGAAGGAATCTTGCCTTCCTCAACTAAATTATTTAATTCGTACAAAATAACTTGTGTTCGCTCTATAGAAAAAGCTGGGATGATTAATGCTCCGTTTTTCTGTATAGTTTCCGCAACAATTCTCCGAAACTTTTTATCTCTTTCTTCTTTTGGCTCATGATTTCTGTCTCCATAAACACTGTCCATAATAAGATAATCCGCGTCAGTTATTTTTTCTGTATCTTGGAGTAGTGGAGCTGGTGAATTACCGGAATCTCCGGTAAAAACAACCTTCTTTCCTCTGTAGGTAAATTCATACATTGAAGAACCGAGAATATGCCCCGCATCTTTCAAATAT
>CAYGIZ010000084.1:0-228 GCA_964350075.1 uncultured Candidatus Saccharibacteria bacterium
GCACTCCGCTAGCCATATATTCAAATAGTTTCCAAGGAGAGGTATAAAGGCGGGAAATGGCTTCTTTCGCGCTATTCGGCAATACCAAGACATCGGCCACCTTGAGATATAGAGGAATTTCAAAATAAGGTTTGTTGGAGACAATGACCACATCCACCCCTTTCAACATAGGGGCGGCTTTTCCCACAGTATCGACACCTTTCCAACCATAAGTACTGCCGGTGTATA
>CAYGIZ010000084.1:238-1892 GCA_964350075.1 uncultured Candidatus Saccharibacteria bacterium
AGCGATTTTCGCATCAGGAGAGAAGCCTAGCTTCTTTCTAGCGACACTTTGGCTGTCTGGAATGCTGAATTTCTCTATATCAACAGCATCGTGCGCTACCAAAATATTGTCCGACTTCTGACCCAGAGAGATGTAATACGTTTTCAAACCATGGCTGATGGAAACCATCCTTATATTCTTTCGTATCAGCCGCCTGATCAATAGATTATTTCTACCAGAATGGACTTCCCACACCACTTTCCTGCCAAGCTTATTTAGAAGCAGCAGAGGAAACTCATCACGGGAATAGTAAACCACGTCGCCCTTCTGTTTCAATGAATAAATGACGACAGAGATTGCAAATATGAAAGATTGAATCCAGAAACCCATCCGGCCAAATCTGGCAAGATCCAAGGTGAAAAGCTTCTGTGCAGAGAAATTCCTCTTTATTTTATAATAATCAAAGGGATCCTCTGACAAACCTCTGGCAACCAGGAGTCTGACCCTGACCCCCGCATCGGAGAAAGCTTCGCACATTTTGGCAATTTGTATTCCATGCGCTCTTTCTGTGGGAAATCTGGTGTTGGCGATATATGACAGTTCCATGGTGTGTCAAGTTTGGACTATTTTGTTAGGAACACATAATATCCGCTGACTTGATTCGTCTTAGATTTGCCAGTCAACTTATCCGCTATCCGCCAAACGGGTTCGAGAAACTTTATCCTGCCTACTGGACTTAGTTTCATCCACGTCCCTATGGCACCACGAACAGGCATTATCTCCATTTTGGAAAAAGGTTTCGAGAGCCTCTCTACCGTATCTTTGGTAAAACGCCAGTAATCACCATAGTAACCTTTCTCCGCGTGATAGTAGTAAAGGAATGGCACGTAGATAAAGGTGTATCCTCCCGGCTTAAGGGTGCGGAAAATCTCTTGCCAGGCGCGAATTGGATCTTCGACATGTTCGAGGACAGCAATGCAGATTATGGCGTCTTGAGAATTGTCAGCGAAAGGCAACTTATGAATATCAGCAACAATATCAGGATGATAATCGTCTACGGGGTCAAGAATTTGATAATTAATGTTTTCTAAAAGTGGTCTGATCCACTCCCTTCTAGGGTCATAACGATTATTCTTCTCTTTGATAACCCTTAGGCCGCCGCCGATATCAATCACCGACTTTTTGTCTAGGAGAATCTGTTTTATCTTAGTACTAAAAAATGAATCCCATTCTGTCATAACGAATCTTTTGCTATATAATGCAGGAGGTGAAACCGCCCTCAATTAAAGCAGTTTTGGACCAATCATTCAATGACCTTGAACCCTTCTCTCGCGGATACAAGCGTGAGGAAAAGCGCTATAGACACACCTTAGAGAGGGTCGCGAATTTGATGGACGGCCATGAGAAAGTGCTAGATATCGGCACAGGATCAGGGGTTGTCCCCCTTTGTTTGAAGCATATGGGATTTGACGCCCAAGGTTTAGAATATTTCATCTTTCCAGAAAATAAGATTGGGCAATTTGCGACAAAAACATTTACGGAAAGCGAATCGTTAAAAAGGAAGTGGCAAGAACTCGGCCTCGTGGTGCATGAGAAAAATATTTTGACTGATAATCTCGAATCGCTTGGGAAATTCAACTTAGTCATAAACGAGGCCTTGATCGAGCACCTGAAG
>CAYGIZ010000085.1:0-1870 GCA_964350075.1 uncultured Candidatus Saccharibacteria bacterium
ATATTTCACAAATGTATTTTAAATAAAATAATGGCATTAATTGACGATTTAATAAAAGAGACAAATCAAATCGTTGTTGGTGCATGGACCAAACGAGATGGCACCGTTGTTCCTGAAGTTGAGGACCTTAAGCTTACCAATGATGCGGTTGATTTGAAGGCAACCTTTTTATATGCCGATTTGGCCGATTCCACCGAGCTCGTCATACATAGTCAAAATATTGCTGCGGAAGTAATGAAAGCTTATCTAATGGGAACAACACGAATTATCAGATCTTTAGGAGGAGAAATAAGGAGTTTTGACGGGGATCGTGTGATGGGTGTTTTTATTAGCGGGGCAAAAAATACTGCTGCTGTAGAAGCTGCTTTGAAGATCAATTATTTTTTTAAAGAAATCTTGAAACCCGCATTTGCTAGAGTATACACAACAACTTTTCCTGGCATTTTTGATCTTAAGCAGACGGTTGGAGTTGATACAGGTAAAGTAATGGTTGTAAGAAGCGGTATTAGAGATAGTAATGATTTGGTGTGGGTCGGTAAAGCTGCCAATATAGCAGCTAAGCTTAGTGCTATCCGCGAAGGATATGCTACCTATATAACGAAGAATGTTTTTGATTCCATGCTCGATACCAGTAAATACGGAGGTGATCCTTATCGATTGATGTGGGAGTCTAGGGCTTGGAATGACGGTAAAGTTTATGGCGTGGCTGATGTGTATCGTTCTAATTGGCATTGGAAACCTTAAATATCCACCCCCCTTCTTTCTTCTTCCGAGGAGGGTCAAAATGCTATAATCAATTTCATCAAAAAAGCCTTGTGGAGTAAGGTGAGGAATAATCCGAATCTGATGAGGCTAGCAGTCAGTGTAGTATCGAGGCTAGACCGGAGAGCCTAATTTGATTACATTTAAATATGAAAACCATAGTCTTATTTAGTGGTGGCAAAGACAGTTTCTTTTCTCTCGTGAAGGCTTTGGAAACAGGACCTGTAGAATATCTAGTAAGTATTCAATCTAAGTCAGGCGATACACAGCTACACGCTGGTCCAGAAGCCAATGAGGTAATAAGAAAAGCTCAACTAGATTTAATCGGTATTCCTTACAAAGAAATTACCGTTAGTTCTAGTAAGAACTACATGCATGAATTGTTTGTTGAACTCAATAATCTTGTGCAGAGAGATGGAATAACTCATCTTGTAACTGGTGATCTGTGGCATCCGTATACTTCAGGTATTGGCGATATGTTAGCTTCAGTACTTGGAGTAACACTTGTTCGTCCTGCTCGTGAAGCCTGTCCGACCCGAGAAAGTGATGTGAAATATATGGATGAGGTTATTGCTATGGGAATTAAATCCATTATTGTCAGCGTGAGACAGGGCAATCTTCCGGCAAGCTTTGTTAGTAGAGAAATTGATAAAAATTTGGTGGACGAGCTGGTATCTATGAAAGTTGATGCTGCTGCAGAAGGGGGAGAATATCAATCGCTTGTAATTGCTGCACCACAGATGAGAGGTTCAATCGTGGTGGATGATTTTACTGTTGAATTGGTCGATGGGAAGAACGGGAAAGAAAAATTCCAAAGAATGTCTGTCGATAAGTTTCATGTTGAAAATAAATAACTTGAACGAAATACAATCAAAACTAGAAAATTTTCATAAGGACAAATCCGATTCTGTTCTTAGAGATTTTTCTGATATTGCTGGTGATCAATTTCAAGGGGAGTTTAATGTAAGTGGTTTTCATAAAGAAATATTAGATCTTCCAAACAAACCTCAATCACTTTGGGGTATTGATAGATGCCTACGTATTCAAGAAATACCAGATCAAACACACTCATATCTGTTTCATATGGGTATCTATGCAAAGAGTGTGG
>CAYGIZ010000086.1:0-1865 GCA_964350075.1 uncultured Candidatus Saccharibacteria bacterium
TCGTAGTTTTACCCACGCCGCCTTTTTGATTCACCACAGAAACAACCTGTGTCATAGATAAGAGTATGGTACCACGCAAGTAAAAGAAAAACAGGACTTCCGTCCACATAAAATCTCTCTTGCGAAAAGAAAAAAACAGTGCTATTATCCCCTGCGTTCGAGAGGCAAGGAACAGAGCCTGTGGGCAAGCGTTGCTATAACGCATCTCGATAAAAATACTCGCTTACTGGCGCGCCTTGGCACGTTGGTCGCGATCCACGTGCCTTGGTGGCGGAATGGTATACGCGACGGACTCAAAATCCGTTTCCAGTGATGGATTGAGGGTTCGAGTCCCTCCCAAGGTACCAATATAAATGGCTGGGTAGCTCAGTTGGTTAGAGCGAAGGACTCATAAGCCTTAGGTCGTGGGTTCGATTCCCACCCCAGCCACCAGTAGTTGCATTTTTTTAAACTTTCTGCTAGTATTTTGTCGCGGGATAGAGCAGCCAGGCAGCTCGTCGGGCTCATAACCCGGAGGTCGCTGGTTCAAATCCAGCTCCCGCAACCAAAAATCCCCCCGAGCACGGGGGGATTTTTGTTAGGCCATTTTTGTTGCCAAAAAAAGGAAATAGTGCTATCCTTCGCCCTAGATATGACCCTCACTACCCATGTAGCTATAGGCGCCGGAATCGGCGTATTAGTGGGCAATCCAGCCCTCGGCTTTGGCTTGGGCGTGGTGTCTCACTTCTTGGTAGACATGATCCCGCACGGGGACACCGGGCTGGCTGACCGCTATTACAATAACAATGAAAAGCTGGTCCCAGTGGCCTACGCCGGTATTGATGGCGCCCTGGCTGTTATCTTGCTCATGCTGTTTGTAGTCATAAAACCTGACAGTGTCGCTACTGCTCCTTTTGCGGCCGCCGTCATTGGTAGCGTCCTGCCTGACCTCCTGGTTGGCGCGGCTGATGTGATGAAGAAAAACCGGGTACTCGTAGCCTACCGCAAATTCCATTTCTACTTTCACGATTATTTCTCCCGTAGCTACGGTGATGTGAAACTCCGGTACGCTCTGGTAGCTCAGACCATCTTCATCCTAGTTGTAGTAAAAGCCATTAGCCAGCTCTCATAAAGGAGCTCAGCCCAAGCGTGACGGCCACTACCACGGCCTGACCACCAAGTACCCCACATAAAATCCCCGCCGCCGCCCCGCGGAAGGGGATTTTTAGGGCCACCGCGCCCACCGTAGCCGTCCATACCCCGGTCAACGGGAAAGGGATAACTAAAAACAAAAAAAGGGCGAGCGCGCCGTACCGTTCAAAATTATCTTTTAATTTTCGTTCACCACGAGCGATAAAGGAGTCAAGGGGACGCAAGAGCGGCGGGTAAACGTGTTCTAGGAGCGTCCGGAGCCTTTCCAGGCCAAAATACAGGGGGAAGAAAATCGCGGCACTGCCACCGAGAGACAGTAGGTAGGCCAGACCCGGCGTGAAGCCAAAACGTTCAATAGCGTACGGGATAGCTAACTGATATTCCGTGATCGGCACCATGGCTAAGACTATAATTTTAACCCAAGCCGGCGTGCCGGAGAGTAGCGCTAAGATAGCTTGGGCTACGGCTTCGGCCATACAAACGTTTTAAAGGCCCAAACAGCTAGGTTCTTGGCATCGCTAAATCTATCCTCTATCTTTTGGGCGCCTAAAACCACAACTACCACGTCATTACCGTCATGCTCAATCACCGTCGCTAGACAGTAACCAGCTTGGGGGATGTAACCAGTTTTGCCCGCTGAAATTTTATATTCACTGTTCGCCTGGGGACCGAGTAGCAAATTAGTGCTCTCAATGTTCACGCTAAACCCGCTCGTTTGGGTAACCGTCAAGGCC
>CAYGIZ010000087.1:0-1850 GCA_964350075.1 uncultured Candidatus Saccharibacteria bacterium
GCTCTTCACGTAAAGCCTCTTCGGCAATCCGTGCTTCTTCGGCAAGTCGTGCTTCTTCCTCTGCTTGCCTTCTTAGTTCTTCTGCAATCCGTGCCTCTTCTTCTGCTTTTTTTCGTGCTTCTTCTCGTTCAATATCTTCTTGTATAGGAAAAGCTATTAGACCATTTCTAAATATGGGCTTTTTTGCAACAATACCTTCTTTAATAATCACCGCTTCTCCTGCCCCTAAAAAATGTTGGAGAGTTCTCCACTCCCCTTGGTCATTCTTGCGAACATAAATTATATCATCTCCTTCAATATCTGGACTAATCGAGAGCTCGCCTTCCGTTACCTGTCGAGTAGATAATCCATCAAAAAGAAATACTTGCCAACTATCATCTACCCATCCTTCAAAAACAACTTTACCATTACTTAATCTTGGATTTACATTATTGGGTGAATTGGAAATTTGGTTGGTTGTGCCTGTAGGAATATGATAAAGAAAAATATTCCAACTTCCGTCTGATTGCCCCATCCAGGCTATATACTCTTCATCTGTAACCGGATCAGCGTTGGTGTAGTTGCTATTTGTAATAAAAGTTTTATTCTCGTTAAATATATAGTAAATCTGTCGAAATCCGTTTTCGCCTGCTTCGCTACCCACCTCTACATCATTTTCAGATACAAATTGGGCGAGCGTTGTATCTTCCTCAAGTATTTGGGCAAAAACAGGCTCAACCAAACTAAAAATCATCACTGCTACAACAAGCGAGGCGCCCCAACGCATAAATAATGCATTCCGTAAAAATTTCATAAATCTCAAAATAAATTAATTAGCCCAGAAAAATCCTTTTTCCGAGTTGTTCTGAAAAAAGTTCCCGTGTCTCATAAGACTTGCTGTTTCTGGAGCCGTAGTTATCTTAGGATAGGAATCAGAATTGTAGGCATTTAACGCTGTCCCATCGGCTAAAGCCATTCGAAAACAGTAAGTGGTGTTGGCTGCGGCTCCATTGTTTTCTACTGCAAAATCCCACTCCATATCCTGTCCAGTTGTAACTTGATTAGGATTCGTTTGAGTATCATTGCTCTCTACATAATCCGCTACCACATCCGAAGTAGAAATTTGATTGACCTGGGAGGCACCATCCGTCAAGCTAGTGTTATCATAAAATCGCCAAATTGTACCACTGGCAATCGCGCCAACTAAAGCCCACCCACTCGCTGTAGTACAATCTTCAGACGTATCATATTCTAATTGAAACGCCTGTCCACCGGCAGCAAGCGTATTAGTTACAGTAATGTTCATTTGAATACGTATTTTGTCTCCAGAAACTAGTGGCTGATTATTAGCTGGAATCTGGGCCAAAGTTGTGTTTTCAGAAATATCAACACTGCCTGAAGGCCATGGATCCGTTAACGTCACAGTAGTCTCATCTACATACCACTCAAAATCGTTCTGAGTAAAAGTAGCCGCCGGCGCTGTTATAGAATTCACCGTAAAAGTTCCTGATGACGTAAAAGTGTGAATGCGATAAATTCCACTTGTGGTTTCTGTTCCACCAGTTGCATCTACTTCAGAGTCAACATATATAATTCTAACTTCTCCCCTGCATCCATTTCCTGCACCAGTTACTTCTCCTCCACCTGAACCAGCACCAGGAGCACCACAAGTACCGCCATTCCCACCATCGTCATTTCCGCCTCCGCCGCCTCCGCCAACAATGTGATACGTTGAAGGAGTTCCACCTGTTCCAGCGGAACCATTACCACCACTACCACCATTTCCGCCACCGCCACCGCCGCCAGCACCACCACCTCCAGCAGTTTGACCTGAAGCAGCGTCACCTTGGGCAGTTTCTCCTGCTCCACCG
>CAYGIZ010000088.1:0-1841 GCA_964350075.1 uncultured Candidatus Saccharibacteria bacterium
CCAAATACATAGAAACCGGATCATATGTTTTTTCTCCGATTTTAAATGCCGGAGTCGGAGTGGTTGGTGTCAGTATTATATCAACTTTTTCATAAGCTTTCAGGTAATCCTGCGTAATAATCCTGCGCAGTGCATTCGCCCTGTTGTAATAAGCGTCGTAATACCCGGATGAAAGAACATAGGTTCCCAAAAGAATGCGCCTTCGAGCCTCTTTGCCAAATCCCACCCCTCTACTTAGAAAATAATCCTCAATCCCATCTTTGCCGTCTTCGCGCGAGCCGTACCTCATCCCGTCAAAACGTGCAAGGTTTGAAGAAACTTCCGCAAAGTTGATAATATAATAAACAGGCAGAGCATAGGAAACATTTGGAAGACTTATATTTACCATTTCATAACCTAATTTTTTAAACTCTTCCACTGAGTTCTCAAAACTATCTAGGATTTCTTTGCTTATGCCTCCCTGTTTCAAGAGAGCCTGGGGAATTCCAATGACCGGCTTTGTTCTGCCTATCCTTTCTGGTTTATATGTCACCTCTTTTATTGAAGTCCCGTCATAATCATCCTTACCTTTTATAGTATTAAAAACAATTTCCGCGTCAGCAACTGTTCTGCAGATAGGGCCAATCTGGTCGAATGAAGAAACCGAGGCCATAAGTCCGTATCTGGATACATTTCCATATGTTGGCTTCAAGCCGACCGCTCCACAGAATGCCGATGGCTGGCGCACAGAACCTCCGGTATCAGATCCTAGTGCACAGAGTGACATACCTGACGCCACAGCTGCTGCAGAGCCTCCGGAAGTCCCGCCAGGAACTCTTTCTAGGTCATGTGGGTTTCTTGTTGGACCAAACGCTGATTTTTCCGTAGAACCGCCCAAAGCAAACTCGTCCATATTAGTTCTGCCAAGAAAAACCACTCCTTCATTTTTTAATTTCTTAATCACTCCAGCATCGTAAGTTGCCTGATAACCTTCAAGAATTTTTGAGGCGGAGCTGGCCTTTTTACCTTTTATTAAAATATTATCTTTAACAGCAAAAGGAATTCCAGTCAGCATTGTTCCTTTCCCTGATTTTATTATTTCGTCCGCCTTTTTCGCCTGCTCGAGCACATCGCCATAGACCTCTAAGTATGCGTGAATGCTTCCATCTTTTTGCTTAATTTCATCCAGATATGCTTGTGCCAATTCCACAGCGGAGTAGTCGCCTTTTTTCATTGCCATACTAGCTTTCCTGATGTCGAGACTCGCTAGATCAATATTTGCCATATTGAAACTATATCATAATAAAAACAGGGCTGCACTTCGTATAGAAAGTGCACGCCCGGTTTGTCCACCAGCAACTACCAGCCCATTACTATATAAAGCATTGCGTATAGTAGGAGGCCTCCGAGAAGGCTACTCACTCCTAATACCACAGCCTTCATAATAACTTGCCTCAAGTCTGAAGGTGGAATTTTTTTTATCTGATACAACTTCGTCTGGAGGTCCTTTCGCCACTGTGGCGTTGGGGGTCTCTGACGACGGCTACGACGACTGAATATAGGAATATTCATTCAAGTATGATGGTACCATACTAGTATATAAAAGTCAAGAGATGATTTTAGGTAAGAAAAAACCTCCTATTTCTAGGGGTCTTTTCTTTAATATTACCGTTCTTTATTTTGTTCCGTTCATCCGGTCGAAGGCTCTATAGAGGCCTTCCACCTGTGCCCTTTCTCTCGCGGGCTGAGTGTTCACTTTTGAGATGTAGAACAATAATCTTTGCGTATCTTTCGATACAAATCGACACGGTCAGATAATGATCTAAAAGATCAAAATCGAGATTCAATTTGAAATAATCCAC
>CAYGIZ010000089.1:0-1825 GCA_964350075.1 uncultured Candidatus Saccharibacteria bacterium
CGTTGTGAGATTACTCTCACGACTGAACAATCGCGATTAACATCTACCCACCGCACACGAGTCATCCCATTTAAGTAAAGGAGGGATTATGCGTATCCGGTTTTGGTAGCAAAAGGGGATTGTGGAAATACTGTCATGCGGTCTTGTCCACCGCTTTGGGGTGGATCCTGGTCGGGACAAAGTCATACAGAAATAAGCGCCGCTCTACAGAAATGTGTAGAGAAGAGCTCGGGCCGCTATATAAATGTCAACGAGCACACTGTTCTTGCACGCCAGTATCAAACGTCCTCTGGTGTATGCACTGCATACACAGCGAACTGCCCTGCAATAGTGCCTACGCTCTAGTGTACGGGGCGATTGATGCTACTGCAAAAAAACCGTGTGGATAACAAGTACAAAAAGCCCTTTTAGAATGGGCCTTTTTGCCTGTTTATCCATCGGGGTGAGCATACCGGGGCTCAAGGCTGAAGTCAACCGTGGGGAACCCCATTTTTGAGGGGTATTAAGGACGTCTGTGACGCCCTAGCGTTTGGGCATTTCTCTGAGGCGAGTACCTAAAAGTCAGGCAAGGCGGTATGTGCTCCACCTGCGCTCACCCTCCTTCTTAAGGACACCTCTCTCAACAAGGGCGAGAAGCTCCCGTTGGAGTGTTTTTTCACTGCAATCAGTAATGACCGCTGCCACGTCCCGTATGGACACGACTCCTTTTGCTTTAACGACAGTCACAATGGCTTGTGACCGCTGTGTTGTTATATGTGCGCCATGAGATGAGGTATGTCCTTTTTGTTGTGTTTGTGTGCGCTGAGGAGAGTGTGTCGTTTTGCCTGAGGATGTCCTTTTTGCAGGTTGTCTTTTATATTCGTGTCCTTTAGGTTGTGCGCTCCCCTGTGGAAGAGAGAAGAGGTCGTCAATTGACCCAGGAATCTCTCCCCATGACGGGGTTCCTTCCCCACCGCCCCCTTCCATATCGGCAAGGAGTTCTTCCCGACGAAGAACAATGCCTTGTAGAGACGGCAGGGCGAGGCGTGACAGGAGCCCTAGATATTCCTCAACAAGGATAGTGACATTTGATGGCGTAATAATTCTCGCAGTCCCTGAAAGACGCAGAAGGGAGACGAGTTCAAGCAATATGGAAACGAGGGGAGAATGGTCTCCTTGCGTTGAGAGGCCCGACCCCTCTCGGACAGAGTCGAGGACACACACCTCAAGGCGTTCAACAAGGGAGCGCTCGGTATCGGATTGTGTGGTGAGGAGGATGACTGCGTGGGCAAGTTTTTCTAGTTTGCCAAAGATATAGGCCCTTTCCGATTGGCCCTTAAATAGCGCCCTCATATCTGCCCGTCCTTCATTCCTCTCTTCCATGTCTTTTTAGTGTCTTAGGTGGCACTTCTCTTTGTAATGCACCGGAACTCCTTGTCCGTGATATGTCTGCTATTTTCTGAAAGATGTCCGTATGAGTATACGGCGATGGGTGAGTGGCGCAAGAAAGACAAAGTGGAAAGAGTGTGCGGTAATATTTTCCCCGCACAATGCCCCATTTCTCCTAGGGAGTGTAACGGAGGGGGTGGTATCATCGGAAGCGAGATGGCACGAAAAAAACGATCCTCACGCTTCTCATTTAGGAACCCCTTCACCGCACTTCCCTCAGAGACGAACCGGGCGATTGCCGCTGTTGCCCTTTTCCTTCTTGGCACCGTCCTTCTTCTTGCCGCCATAGGGAAAGCGGGTGTTGGTGGGGAGCGGTTTTTTGAGATGCTCTCCTACCTTCTGGGGGTAGGATATTTCCTCTTCCCCCTACTCTCTTTTATCCTCGCTGTTGTTCTTG
>CAYGIZ010000090.1:0-1789 GCA_964350075.1 uncultured Candidatus Saccharibacteria bacterium
AAAATTTCAGCATCTCCGACATAAAATGATTGCTGCTGAACCACTTTCCGCTTTTTATAAATCAGCAGAATTACCTTATGAATGGACACAGGCTCTTATTGCCCGGGCAAAAGAAAGAGGCATCATATTCCTCTCAACTCCTTTTGACACAGAGGCCGTTGACACTCTCTTTGACGCTGGAGTGCCGGCTTTCAAGGTGGCCTCATACGAGATGACTGACGATGTTCTGCTCCGTCATATCGCTAAGAAGGGGAAGCCAATCATACTTTCTACTGGCATGGCGTATCTCGAGGAGGTGAAGCATGCTGTTCAGGTAATGCAAGGAGAAGGAAACAATCAGATCATTATACTTCACTGCGTCTCTCTCTATCCACCACAATTCAAAGATCTAAATTTGAAGGCCATACAGACATTATATACAGAATTCAACCTTCCTGTTGGATTTTCCGATCATGCGGATCCATCGAGCAATGTGGCTACACTAGGCTCTATAGCCCTCGGCGCTAGTCTAATCGAGCGTCATATCACTGATTCCCAGGAAGGAAATAGCAATGATGACAAGAATTCCATGACCATTGAACAATTCAAGAAGATGGTGGCAGAAATTCGGGATCTAGATTCCGGCATAAAGGAGCCTGTATCTGATCCAAGTCGAGAGGTAGATGAGGTAAAAGAAAGGGGGACACGTCGTTCGCTCTATGCGGTCGCTGACATAAAAGAAGGAGAGATAATAACAGAAAAAATGCTTATTACCCTACGTCCGATGAGAGGCATTGAACCTAGGGATCTAGGAAAAATACTGGGCAAAAAAATAACTCGTGATGTTAATGCACGCCAGCCTCTTAATTGGCAGGATATTGTATGAAAATCGTCATCACTGGTGGTACGGGTTTTCTTGGGAGGTGGCTCGTCGATGAATTCAAAAACCACGAAGTAACAGTTTTTGACCTGGTGAAACATCCTACCGCAAAGACCTATATTGGAAGCATTGAGAATTTGGAAGACTGTATCGCAGCGTTCAAAGGGGCGGATGCCGTTATACATACTGCTGCCCTAAATTCCATAATAAAATCTCCCGGAGTTATTTATCGGATAAATACCGTGGGAACTTTCAATGTGCACGAAGCCTCCAAGGTATGCAATATTAAAACAGTAATATCTACTAGTAGCGAGGCGGCATATGGTTTTTTCTTTAAAATAAAAGATTTTCTCCCTCTGTATCTACCATTGGACGAACAACATCCATTAATGCCTCAAGACAGTTATGGTTTATCTAAAAAAGCTGGAGAGGATATAGCACGAAGTTATGCTGATGCATATGGTGTCAATACTTCAGTTATACGACCATCTTGGATTGTAAGCCCAAAAGATTATGAGGTTCATAAGGGCTTCAAAGAGGGAACAGCCTTTCCGCTCGACACATTCAGAACATTTGCATGGGTGGATGTGCGTGATCTGGTCAAGGCATACAAGATTGTATTTGAAAAAAGTAGGGGTTACGAAGTGTACAATGTTTGTGCGGACGACAGTACGACAAATGAACCACTCAGTAAGCTTTTACCATCGATAAATCCTTCTTTGCCGAAAATTACAAGTGAAGGATCAGGCCTCTCTAATAATAAGATAAAAGCACTTGGATGGTCTCCTGCATATAGTCGTAATCAATTTAAAAAATGAAATATGTATCAAAGCTGATTCTCGGTACAGCAAATTTTGGCAGTTCTGTTTCAGAAAAGGATGCTCTGGATATTATAGATTATGCAGTGGATCATGGCATTACCGCAATTGA
>CAYGIZ010000091.1:0-1775 GCA_964350075.1 uncultured Candidatus Saccharibacteria bacterium
CTGTAAGTACAAGGTATGCCTATTATCATATGTGTGCGGCCGGTACTCATACCGACCCATATGGTGAAAGAGGATTTCCGCCCAATAACACCGGAGTTTCGTTCGTGGGCCTTCCGGTCAATGGACCTGACTCGGGTCCGATACTGCTGAGGACCTTGAGGGTCGAGCATATAAGGGAATATTTTAAGAAAAATCAAAAAATAGACTGGGCTTTGTTTCTCCCAAACCCCGTTTAAAGAAATAAAACCGAGGTAATAGCTCGGTTTTTATTTTATTGCATTTTTAGTTTACTCTGTTAGGATTATTCCGAACTTTGAAAATTAGAAAGGCGTGTGTTTTGTGAGATTTTTTAAAAATCCTCTTTACCCGCTGGGAGCAGTTATTGTTCTCCAGATGTTTTTGAATCCTACTTTTGCATTTATTTATGGAACATTGTTTCTTATAGGAATGTCTTATATGCAAAATGTTTCGTATGGTCTCCAGGCCCGGGCAGGGACGAGAAGTAGTAATGCCTTTCATCTGGTTACCGCAATTTTGGCCAGCTTTGTATTTTTTGCAACTTTTCGATATCTGATTAGGGAGAATATGCCAATGCTCCTTCTCCCGACATACATGTTCGGGACTATTTTTGGCAGTCTCCATGGCAACATGGTCTCGACCTGGATAGAGGGAAAGATTGGAGCTATGACAGAAGCGCCGAAAGATCAGCCTCAACTGTTCAGATTCTGGCCCTCTATAGTGTTTCTCGTGGTTGTTATGGTTGTCCTGACGATGATCATCCCATTCTCGATGAGCGCCTGGCTGGTTCTTGGCCTGGCAGTGGCAACCGTCATAGATAGCTTTGCCTTCGCCCTTTTGCGCCTTGCGCGTAGTAGCGATAATTATTGGTTCCATGGATGCACTGCTTTGTTCCATATTGCTGTAGCATTCCTAAAATTGGCTATTATGATTAGATATCAGATGGACTGGTTCTTATTCTGGCCCATTACTACAGGAAGCGTGATAGGGAGCCTTATAGGCCAATATTACGCCCGGGGCTTAGCGGGATGGCTCAAGGCAGGATTTGATTCCCATATCGGAAATAAAAAGATGGGCTGGCCAATTATTCAGGCGGGTACTTTCTCTGTGGGTATGGTTATTCATCTGCTTATTTTTGGCCTAGCGAATATTTACGCCGTGGTCCTGCTTCTTTTGTATGCAGTTGGCCAAAGTACGAGTTTTGCAGTGGTGAGCCGGGCAAGACAACGCAATCACCAGGCTTATCTCCTTTGGGCCTCTGTGTTCTCAAATGGTATCTGGTACTTGACTATGCACCAGCTGGCGCTTAAGAATATTACTTCAGATAAGGCAGCGCCTTATCTAGTAGGGAATACCCTGGGAAGTCTAGCCGGACAGAAGATGGGTATGAGCGTTGAAAAGAAAGTTAATGCAAGAATGGATGCAAGAACAGCCTAAGAAGTAAAAACCGCTATTGAGCGGTTTTTTTATTAGAGAACATCTATTCTTAGTTTCTTGAATAGAGGCTTTTCCGGTTCCTTTTCTTTCTTCACAGGTTTTTTTCCTTTACTAAGGTCTAATTCTTTCATCAGACTCTCTATGTCGGTCACTTTGTATACCCTATAGTTATTTAAGGGGTGGCGATGAGCAAGGAGTTTACCTTTTGCATCCCAATTTCTCACTGTTAACGGTGTTACGCCGAGTAATTTAGAAACTTCTTTTACTGTGAGGAGATCTTTTGGCATCTACTAATGTTTATACACCTTTTATTTTGATAT
>CAYGIZ010000092.1:0-1731 GCA_964350075.1 uncultured Candidatus Saccharibacteria bacterium
CTGTGCATAGGTAGGCAGTGTAATAGATAGCGCATGGCACAAAACGGACTCCGATGGCAACCCGAACGTCTTCAACCTCGAACGCAACGACGACGGTTTGTGGCTCAACGACAATTGGGCGAAACCCGGCAATGAGTGGAATCTCGACAACAAGTTCGTGTTCCGTCTCCGAAACTCTTTTCTTTCCGTGGCCTTACAAGCTACGGTTTTTCTTTTCCGGATTATCAAGATTTTTCTTCCAGCCGCCGAACATCTTGCCGACTTCTTCGAGTTTCTGTGCCACATCCTCGTATTGTTTATTGGAAATTAGCTTTCCTTCCCAAGCGACAGAGACAAGAAATTTCAATGTGTCCAAAGATAGAATGCATTCAGATATTCTGGCTACTTTTTCTTCTTTTTTGGTAAAATAGGTGAGGTAAGCTAGATCTAGCAAGTCCAAAAATTTATTTTCAATTCGAGAGCCGATAGTATAACGTGCACCCTTAGAAATATGAGGAACAATACTAACCCAGATCAAATATCCCTCTTTGATGCGTGCCAAAATCGAAGCGTCACCGAGAGAGAGAGAGAGAGAGAGAGAGGAAAATGCGGCTTCATAATACTTACGATGATATCATTTCTGTTGAAAATCTACTAACCGCCTGGCGAGAATTTTTAAGAGGTAAAAGAAAAAGGAAAGATGTGGAGCGATTCTCTATGTGTCTTGGAAGCAATATCCTTGATCTACATTATGCATTGGTAAATAGAACTTATTATCATGGCGCATACACAGCTTTTAAGATCAACGATCCGAAGCCGCGGGATATTCATAAGGCCAGTGTCGCAGACAGACTATTACATCATGCGATTTATAGAGTTATGTATTCCTTTTTCGATAACAAGTTTATTCATGATTCGTATTCTTGTCGGCTCCACAAAGGAACTCACAAAGCTATAAACCAGTTTCGTAGATATAGCAGGATTGTCTCCAAAAATTATAGAAAAACGGCTTGGGTTTTAAAATGCGATATAAGAAAATTCTTCGCCAATATTGATCATAAAATATTGTTAAAAATCATTGAGCGACATGTAAGCGACAAGGACACTATTAACTTACTGGATGAAATTATAAGCAGTTTTGAGACGAAGGATAAGCCGGGAGTTGGACTGCCATTGGGCAATCTAACTAGCCAACTTCTTGTTAATATCTACATGAATGTATTTGACCACTTCGTCAAAAGAAAGTTGAAGGCACAATATTACATCCGATATGCTGATGACTTTGTAATTTTACATAAGGATAAGTCTCATTTAGAAAATATATTGCCAAAAATTTCGGAGTTTCTAGAAACCCGTTTAAAGCTGTCACTCCACCCAGATAAAGTTTTTATTAAAACTGTTGCTTCCGGTATTGATTTTCTGGGTTGGTTACATTTTCCTCATCATCGAGTGCCACGAACTTCTACCAAAAAGAGAATGTTTAAGAATCTGAAAATTAAAAATAAAAGCTCAAGCGTAGCTTCTTATATTGGTCTGATGAGCCATGGAAATACACACAGGCTAAAAGAGAAAATAAAAAATAATTTGATATAATTTATCCATGTCAGAAAATGACTCCCAAACCCCAATTTCCACAGAAAACCCTTCACCTGTAAGCCCCCAAGAGCCTACTGAGTCTGCCCCTGAAAATACAGCACATTCTGAACCCTCGAATATACCCCCTGAGGCCCCAGAAAGCCCTGGGAATAGAGA
>CAYGIZ010000093.1:0-1722 GCA_964350075.1 uncultured Candidatus Saccharibacteria bacterium
GAAATACTGTGGTCAATGAACCATTTGCATCGATGTAATTATTGGCTGTATCAATAAATCCCTTGAATACATATGACTGGAGGGCGGCAAAAGTGTCTGAAAGAAAGATCAAAAATATTGCCCAAAAAAACCATTTCTTATACGGCTTTAGCGCAAACCAAATAAAAGCAAAGGGGGTGCTTGGAATTTCTATAGTCGCTCTTTTTTCCACAGTGATATTTATATTATCACAGCACTTAAACTTCCATTCCAAGCTCCCGGTATATGAAGGCAAACATGTCAGAAAGCTTTTCGATATCGGCCTTGATTTTTCCGCCTCCAGAATGACCGGACTTTCTCTGAATATTTAGCAGTATAGGATTCTTCTGTTTTTTATTTTCTTTGAGCTTTGCGAAAAATTTGAAAGAATGCATCGGATGCACCCTGTCATCATGCTCGCCTGTCATGATCATCATGGAAGGATATTCGGCCTTCTTCACGTTGTGATAAGGGCTATATGAAAGCAAATACCTTCTCATCTTCGGATCATCCGGATTGCCGTAGTCAAAGAACCATTGTCTTCCTCCGTGGAATAAATGAAACCTGAGCATGTCGGTAACTGGAACACTTATAACCGCCGCTTTGAAAAGTTTGGGGTATCGCAAAGACATCACAGCCATAAGCAAACCACCATTGCTTCCGCCCCAAACAGCTATTTTTTCCGGTACTGTATATTTTCGGGAGACTAAGTGCTTGAGCACGGAAGCTAAATCCTCAAACCTTTTATGCTGTTTATCCTTAATAATGGCTTCATGCCACCTTTTCCCGAACTCTCCTCCCCCTCTGATATTAGCGATGATGTATATTCCTCCATTTTCTACAAACGGAATCATGGTGGCGGAAAAGTGGGGCATCGAGTTTATGTTGAATCCTCCGTATGCATAAACAAGAGTTGGAGCGGGAAATGTTATCTTCTTCTTTCTAAATATGAATATTGGAATACTGGTACCGTCTTTCGATCTTATCCATTCCTGGGTTACTTGAAGATCAGAAGAAAGAGAAAGATCCGGCTTCCAATAAAGTTCTAGTTTAAGAGTGGAAAAAGGTAGTCGATAGATATTATTGGGAATATTGAGTGCAGAGAAACTAAAAAATAACTCCTTATCCTCATATTCCCCGCTAAATCCGTCCAGGTCGCCCAGCCCTGGAAGTTTGATGCTTCTTTTCTTTTTAGTTTTGAGATTTACAACGTAAACTTTGGAGGAGACGTTCTCTATGTATTCCAAGAAAAAGTAATCTTTGAACAGGGCCCTTGAATTGAGTTTCCACTTGGATTCGGGTACGAAAATCTCCCACTTCCCCAGTGAATTTTCTAAAATCCTTCTTCTTAAAATTTTACTGTTGGGGGCTTGATAGTCCGTTATAAGGTATATGTATCCTCCCTCCACTCTTCCGAAGGAAGAGCCTTTTATGTCTCCTGTTATTTCCCTAAATTCGGCATTGGGATTTTTCGTATCTCTAAAATAGACGGAATTTATCCTTTCCATGCTGTTACTAACATTTACTATTTGATATCTGCCGTCGTTAGAGCGACTGAAGAAAGTCCAATATTCTTTCGGTATGCCTTTGCCAAAAACGAGTTCATCTCTATCCACGGATTTGCCCAAAGAGTGATAATAAACCTTCTTGTGGTATTTCTCTTCGTTTGAAAGATGAGCCCCCTCTCCTCTCATATACCAGAAC
>CAYGIZ010000094.1:0-1712 GCA_964350075.1 uncultured Candidatus Saccharibacteria bacterium
CTCGAAAAGGACTTACTGACACAGCGCTAAACACTGCAAAAGCTGGTTACCTTACTCGAAAGCTCTTCGTTGTCGCGCAGGATGTCATGATCAATGAGGAGGACTGCGGGACAAAGGAATTCATAACTATCAAAAAGCAGACGGCTTCAGGAATCGATATTCCTCTTTCAAAAAATATTCGTGGACGAGTCATTGCCGAGGATATCATTACAGCCGATGGAACCGTGATTTACAAGAAAGGACACTTGCTTCTCAAGCAGGAGGCTCTGAAAGTTGAAGAAGCCGGAGTTACTTCCGTAAAGGTTCGATCCCCATTGTCATGTAAAAGCATAAAGGGCGTCTGCGGGCAGTGCTACGGTATCGACCTCGGACGAAACAAGCTTGTAGAAATTGGTGAAGCAGTCGGAACCATTGCCGGACAAGCCATCGGAGAGCCAGGAACACAGCTAACAATGAGAACATTCCACGCTGGAGGTACCGCATCCGTTGGAGGAGACATCACGCAGGGTCTCCCTCGAGTCGAGGAAGTATTTGAGAAGCGCCGGCCAAAGAATCCTGCCGTTGTCGCTACAGTCGGCGGAGTGGTGAGCGAAATTCTTGACCTTACAAAAGAAAAAGTCATCAAGGTTATCGCCGATCTAGAAGATAGGCCAAAGGTAAAGAAGGCTGGAGGAAAAGCGGGTGAACTTGGAGGAGAAAAGGATGGGGCAATCGAATACGTCTTCAATTACAAGCGAGTTCCTCTAGTTAAAGTCGGAGACAGGATCAAGAAGGGAGACCTATTGACCGATGGTTCTGCAGATATTGATGAAATCTTCAAGTATGGAGGACAGGAAAGAGCAAAGGACTATGTCATCGGCGAAGTCGGAAAGATCTATGAGCTTCAGGGAGAAACGGTTGCTAGAAAGCACATCGAGATCATTGTTAAGCAGATGTTTTCAAGACGAAAAATCACTCTAGGAGGGGATACGAACCTCACAGAAGGTATGATCGTAGATGAAGTCCAGCTACAGGATGAGAATATGAAAGCCAAGACAAATGGAGGATCACCGGCAAAGGCAGAGCCGATCGCCATGGGTATCGCCGATGTTTCTCTATCACGCAAGAGCTTCCTGTCAGCAGCGTCCTTCCAGCATACTACTCGAGTGCTTATCAACAGCGCGATTCGAGGAAGTGAGGATGATCTAGTGGGTTTGATGGAAAATATTATAATTGGAAGATTGATTCCAGCAGGTACAGGATTTAAGGGAAGTCCAAAGCAGAAGATGATGGAGACAGTACAGCCGAAGTTTGAGGAGAATGAGGGGTACTAAATAAGATGAAAGATAAAATAAAGGCGCATGTAATATTTTTAGCGGGAGCGATTGTATTGTTTGTGCCTTTATTATTTATCAAGTCTGAACCGATAAAAAATAGAAACTTCACACTACAGATTTACTCGGTTGCCGACTCTGCTAATGGTAGGGATATTAGAATATTGGAGGATGGAAAAGTAGTTGTTCCAAGTATCTCCAACATAATCAAAAAATCATATCCAGAAAATATAAATGCCAGGTCTCCATTTCTTGATATTTTCCTATATGCTTCTGAATCTAAATATCTTTATGTATACACAACTTCTTTTAGGGAAACAGAAGTTGATTCCGATATTGAAAATATATTCCGTATAGATATACATGGACTATATATTAAAAAATTGAAATCGACAGGAG
>CAYGIZ010000095.1:0-1712 GCA_964350075.1 uncultured Candidatus Saccharibacteria bacterium
ATGCTTCCCCGTTTCAAATATTTCCTCGAAATATTTGCCAGAATATTCTCCGATTTGATTTCGAAGATCTTTCTTGTTGATCAGCATTCCGGCATCAGGGAGAATGGTGTGCTTAGTTGCCACGATCTTTCCTATATCCCCGCGTCTCTCAACTGCAATGGCAACCGCTGCCATGGCTGTATGCCCTTCATTTAAGTGATATATTGAAGGGAAAATCTGCAGTTTTTTGAGAAGCCGTATGCCGCCAATACCCAAGATAATCTGCTGTTTTATCCTTATAGAAAGATCTGGGTCGTATAACTTGAAGGTAATCTCACCGGCATCCAGCAGAAATACCTGGACATGTTCGGCTAAAATGGAGCGCCATACTTTAACATTCCCAATATTTGGTATTTCGATGGTAAAATCCAGTAAAAAAAATCCTTCAGGCGATTCATCTCCATACTTCAATCCAATAGCAACGAAAGGGAAATCTTGATCTGCAATTTCTCTCACATAGTCTCCAGCGAGTACTCCCAAACCTCCGGCGTACATAGTTGGATTATCATGCAGAGCATATTCCGAACAAAAAAATGCTACCGGAGGCTTCAGCCATGTTCGTATGACCCGATTCGTTTCCTCCGGATTTTTTACTTTTACATGTTCAAATCCTTCCTCCAGAAAAGAATAATCGTTACCTCCCGGTACTATGGCATCTCCGACAAAAACAACTTCCTTTTGCTGTAGCCCAATTTTTTTGATGAGTAGGCCAAGCCCTATAGCTTTCGTAAACCCTTTTGGCAATATGTTTATAGATGTAGTGCCGGCAATTGTGACAACGATGTCCTTTAGTCTGGATTCCAGACTCTCCTTTATCTTTTTTCTTTTGGATGAGTTTGGATCCCATCTTTCCTTTTCTTCCAATGTCGCCTGCTGACCCAAAGCTGAAAAAGCAATTTCCGTATCCCTATCTTCTATATATTCTCCGGTGTGGATTGTTGGTATTTCATACTGTCCTGAAGCAATTATTTCATTTAATACTCTGATCACTTCTTTTTTTGTTTCAGGTAGAAAAACCTTTCTGTCTGTCATATTCCAAACTTTTCTTTCTTCATTGTATTCAAATCTCTCCGTTCCCTCTTGCGGTAGAAGAATGATATTTTTATTCGGCGTAATAAAAGGAAGAAGCTGGATTTCAAATTGACGGAAGGAAGCACCAGAAATGACAGCAACTGTTACTTTATTAGAAAGAGAATTAAGGAGAGAGGCAGTAGAAGGAGAAATTTCTCCTTTGCTAGGAGCGAGGGTGCCGTCGAGATCAAAAGCTGCAAGCTTGTAGACAAAAGGCATGCAGTTATAATAGCATAGTAATAAACGGCTCACATGCCCGTCTCTTACTATGAAGAATACAAAAAAACAATTTATTGAAGCTTATGAAAAACATTCGGAGGCCCTCTTCCGATTCTGCTTTTTCAAGCTAAGTGATAGAGAAAGGGCTAAGGATCTACTTCAGGAAACATTTGCCAAAGCTTGGGAATATATATCCAAAAAAGGCGACGTTGAAAACATCAAGGCATTTTTATACAAAATCCTTTCCAATCTCATTATCGATGAGTACCGCAAACGCAAGCCAGTTGATTCTCTAGAAAATATGAAAGAAATTGGCTTCGATCCCCCAAGCGACGACACGGCTTCCTGGATGAATAGGATTGACGGATCAAAAGCCATCATAC
>CAYGIZ010000096.1:0-1669 GCA_964350075.1 uncultured Candidatus Saccharibacteria bacterium
GGTTAATACAACTTATAGTGGAAACACTGGACTAGGAGGTTTATTAAAATGGTTTAGCGGAATATTATCTCTAGGTGTTCCACTTATCATATCTCTTGCTGTTGTATATTTCATATATCAAGTCTTTATGTTTATGACAAAGGAAGGTGAAGATAAAGATGCAGCAAAATCAGGTATGGTATGGGGTATTGTAGCTATATTTATTATGGTTTCTGTTTGGGGACTTGTAAATATTCTATCAAGCACATTCCAATTAGGTAGCGGACCAGCATCAGGACCAGTTATACCAGTTCTACAATAATTACACTAAACACTATAATGGATTTTTTCATCTCAAAAGTTTATGCTGCTTCTGGTCCAGATGCAGTATCTGGTGGTAGCACAGCTTTTGATAGGCTCTTGGGAAAAATTTTAAGTGACATTGTCACTCCTATAGTATATTTTTTGTTTGCCCTAGCCGTAGTTTATTTTCTTTGGGGTATGATAAAATTTTTACAGAATGCTGATGATGCTGAGGGAAGAAAGGAGGGTCAGAGTCATATGGTTTGGGGAATAGTCGGATTGTTTATAATGTTGTCAGCCAGAGGGATAATAAATGTTATTTTATCTACTCTAGGGTTATAATATAAAATATAAGAAAAAAGGTGAGTCAGTTAATGATCCACCCTTTTTTGTGTAAAAATAAAACGGGGCACAGATTATGGTTTTCACCATATTCTGCACCCCGTTCGTTTAGATCAACTCGAGCTTCATTGGTATGACCGATCCGTATTTGTCCGAATGGTCACCCTCAAAAACCGAGCCAGAGATTTGGTTTAGGTGCCAGCGGCCACCATCTCGTGGGTAGTCTTGGCTCCAGGTACCATCATCTCTGAATTTGGCAATGTGTCTTCCACCATCACATTCATATTCTATGGTGAATTTCACTATACTGCCATTATTCCGCACAACTGCTGCTTTTGTGGAGAATTTCCTTAAGTTAGGATTTCCTCCATTTACACCGACTGGTTTGTACCACGACATCATTCCTTCCTGCACGTTTGTATTCGTATAAGAAGGACTGATCATCATGACGGCGGGTTTATTTTGGGTTTTGTTGCCACCAACGATTGAAACCCAAAAAAGAACCACTACAGCCACAGCACCTAGGATGAAGCATAGGATGAAATATCCCCAAACGAAATTGAAGAATAAATCAACCTTAGCGCCTTTTTTCTCTTCAGTGCTTTTTTCCTCAACGGTCTTAGCCTTTGGTCCTTTGAGATCATCCCAAAAGTTCCAGAGCATAAAGACGATGAAGAGGAATAGTGCCGAGAAGAAAATTTTTGTTAGCATCTAAGCCTCCTTTACTTTTTATTTTCATCGTCACCGATGAGGACTGAGGTCGGACTCCCACCAAGTGAGAGGACCCTACCTTTGAAACTTCCGATGGCACCTGCCAAAGCCCTGGATTCTTCAAGTCTGGCCGCATCTTTTTTGGTAAGCAGTTTCACTTTCCTCTCCAGAACTTCATTTTCTACCTTACCCATCGCTTGGATGCCCTGAGCCTTTTTCTCTGAGGCAAAAAGTTCTGCCTCAGCGATTTTTCTGATCTTGTCGGCTTCTGCCTCAGACTTTTCAAGAGCCGCCTTACGTTCTTCCTCGGCCCTTTTTTTTGCTTCCATTGTTG
>CAYGIZ010000097.1:0-1665 GCA_964350075.1 uncultured Candidatus Saccharibacteria bacterium
CGGCAATAGAGTACGGCAATGATATTATTATCGTTGACTGTGGATTTCAATTTCGAGAAGAGGAAACGCCTGGCATCGACTACATCATCCCTAACACACGATATCTTGAAGAAAGAAAAGACCGGATCCGGGGGATGTTTATTACTCATGGTCACTTGGACCACATTGGAGGGATCCCTTATGTTATTAGTCAGATCGGCAACCCCCCAATCTACACACGCCAGTTCGGCGCAGTGATGATTGCCAAACGCCAGGAGGAGTTTCCTCACCTTGCTCCTTTGAATATAAAGGTCCTTGATGGCGACGAAACTGTAACTTTTTCAGATACTCTGAAAGTAACAACTTTTCCTATTTCTCACACCATCCCAGACTCAATGGGCCTTATTATAAAAACAAAAATGGGCAACATTGTGTTCATCGAAGATGTTCGTGTAGACAACATTAACGGAGTACCTACCGAAGAAGAAGAAAAGCAGTACCAGAGATTCAAAGATATGGATGTGCTTCTTTTGACCATGGACTCGACTTCAATCGAAAAGCCTGGCTTTTCCCTTTCGGAGCAGGTAGTTATTGAAAATATTGAAAAAATAGTTCGCGGAGTAAGCTCCAGACTCATCATTTCGACTTTTGCTTCCCAGGTAGAACGCATCATCGCTATTTTGGATATTTGTAAAACTCTCAACAAGAAAATTGTCATCGAGGGCAGAAGTATGAAAACCAATATCGAGATTGCGAAGCAGTTAAAGCTGATGGATGTTGAAAACACCATTATTCCAATGGAAGATATTGAAAAATATCCACCAGAAAGAATTGTGATGATTGTAACGGGCGCTCAAGGTGAAGAATTCTCCGCTTTAATGAGAATTGCCAACAAGACCCACAAATCTCTCCGACTTCGACCAACTGATACCATCCTACTTTCTTCATCTATCATTCCAACGAACCATAATGCGATCATTAAACTGAAGGACAATCTATACCGTTCCGGAGCAAAAATCATTACCTACCTCGACTCCGACATTCACGCATCTGGTCACGGAAACAAGGAGGAGCTCCGTTGGATTCATAAACACGTGAACTACCGATTCTTTCTACCAGTGCATGGCTTTCATTACATGCTCCGCCAGCACGCAGAACTGGCTTATCAAAACGGTATTGCCAAAGAAAACGTAGTCATCCCCGATAACGGATCTGTTGTAGAAATATATGACGGTGGCCAAAAGATTCGTATTCTCGATACCAAAGCTCCTTCCTACCCTGTCATGGTGGATGGGTTCTCTGTTGGGGGAAGCCAAGAAATGGTCTTGCGCGACAGAAAAATGCTATCCCAAGACGGAATATTCGTTATAGTTGTCAGCATCAATACAAAGACAGGCAAGCTGAAAAAGTCGCCAGATATTATCGCTCGCGGCTTCGTTTATGTTCGAGAATCCCAAGACCTCTTAACCAACGCTCGTATGCTTATCAAAAAAACTGTAGAGGAATCGGCAGAGGGCATGAACCCAATTGACTTTGATTTTGTTAAATCCAATCTCGCTGACAACGTGGCCAGATTCTTATTCCAAAAAACAGCAAAGAAACCGATGGTGATACCGGTGATACTAGGAGTATAGAAAAATTTCTAATTTTTAATTTCTAATTTCTAAACAACTTCCAGTTATTCAA
>CAYGIZ010000098.1:0-1658 GCA_964350075.1 uncultured Candidatus Saccharibacteria bacterium
GAAGGAAGACCTTTTTCATTACACCTTTTAAAATCATTGCATAAAACCTTGCTTGAAGGGGCGCGGCACAAAGGGAAACTAGGGGATTTTCGGGATGAGCAGGTTTGGATTGCGGAAAAGGAAGGAGATCCTATTGAGATAGCCCTGTATATTCCGCCTATTCATACCGTTGTTCCTTCTTATATGGAGAATCTTTTTGAATATATTAAAGAAAATAAAGATGACCTCGAGCTAGTAAAAGCAGGAGTTGCCCACTATCAGTTTGAAGCTGTTCACCCGTTTATGGATGGTAATGGCAGGATCGGTCGCCTTCTTATTCCCCTAATACTCTTTTACAACAAGGAGCTACCGCTTCCTATTATATATAGCAGCGGCTACTTTGAAGCTCGGTCTGACGAATATCGAGCCGCCTTGAGAACCGTAGATGTTACTGGAAAGTTTGAGCAGTGGCTTAAATTTTTTCTGTCTGCTATTACCGAGCAAGCACATGAAACTATCGGACTTATTAATAGAATCCAAGCGCTAAATATTGCCTTGAATGAAAAGTTCCGTGACTCTAAGTCGCCCTATATGTCCCGGTTTATTGACTTCTTGTTTGAGTCGCCTGTTTTTACTCTTCCGTTAGCAATTGATAAAATTAAGTTTGATCGTATAACAGGTACTAGACTTCTTAGTCAGCTTGTAACTGAGGATGTTATTCATGTTATTCCAGATCAAAAAGGTCCAAGAGGCACCAAGCTCTACGCTTATAGACCCCTTCTAAAGTTAATCGCATAAAGATTCAAAAGTGTCCCGAAAGGGTCATTTTTGTTAGTTTTGGAGTATAGTCGAGTAAAGGAGATATTATGTCAGAAGTTCAACCTAGTGGCTATTGGCCTGAAGATGAAATAATTGTACCAGAAGCCTGTACTGAAAAACTCTCAGATACAGAAGCCAGCGAACTTTCTCCAGAGACTCTCGAAAAAGTTATGGACAAGGTCCAAGATATAGAAGCTCCTGGAATCGCTTTTCATTATCTCAATAGTGGTACGGCCCAGATCGAGATTCCTGATCGTTCTTTTAATAATATTGAAACTTTTCGCGATGCGTTAAGGCAAGGCCTGTTGAATATTAATTGGTTCCTTAAGAACGAAGGCCATAAGATCGAATGGCAGGATACTGAAGATTCTTTTGGTGAGCTACAAGTTCCCATTGTGAAACCAGACGAAGAAGGTATCGCTACGCGGAGAGGCAGAGTAAATTTTAACATTACGGGCAGGATGCATGATCCACTTCTTTTCTACGGTGAGGATGGCGACACTGAGATTATGCGTACACCGCATGGAGGCGATGAAACAGGTGAGAGGATTGCTATATTATTTGACCTCAGCTCATTTCGTCATATAGATGAACATAATCTTGAGGACCTTACTTCTCTACCAAGCAGAACCTATGCTGAGCTGATAAAAAGTGAAGATGATTACTATGGCTTTAACGAAAAAGGAGAGCCGAAGCTTAATCCCGAAGAAGGATTAATTGCAGCCCATAGAATTGCTCCTCGTTTTTTTCGAGGTGTTGTTATAGACAAGCCAGTTCCTGCCTATACAGATGAAGAGCGAGATGCACTATTGGAAAAATGGGTAAATGAAGATATCGAGTATAAACAGCAAAAGCTATCA
>CAYGIZ010000099.1:0-1643 GCA_964350075.1 uncultured Candidatus Saccharibacteria bacterium
GCAAAGAAAATATATTGGAAAAAGAGTAACTACTCAGGTACCCCTTTTCATAGGAGAACCGGGCAAGGTAACGGGCACGCAAACGCATCCTATTACCCATAAGTATTTCTTTATCCACCGAATGCCTCCCAGGCTAGAGCAAAATCTATCATCCGAGCCATTCCCTTCCATACCACCTTGACCCCGGGAGGGCCCTCATTTTTACGATTCACATACCCGCCAAGAATTGCGATCATCACAATAAACTCTCCCAGTGAGGGGGCCTTTACAGGCAATCCCTCCTTCTTATTCAATATCTTGTATACTGATTTCCATTCAGCTTCGTCGAATACAACATCACAAGACATTTCCCCATGAACTCTGCCCATCATCATAGTAAACATAACTCTCCAAGCCAGCACCATGAATATTGTAATCAAGGCTTTCATACGATCCGTCGTCTGTAATTGCCTTTCTTCTATTTTACACCCACTTTTTAACACTTTAAAAAATGTCTCTATTTCCCAACGGCATAAATAGTAACTGATTACTTTGACCACATCTTCAAAAGTATCCACGGGAAGACTTGTTATAAGTATCCACATCAAAGCATCCTCTCCTACAGGTGGATGCTCTTCTATAGCCATGACCACATTTATTTTTACCGATACTTTTTTATTTCCCGGCTTTATAGAGACAGTCAGTCCTTTGAGCTGCTGTTTCACTTTTCTTCCCCCTCGCTTCTCTGTCGGAGGCACGTAAAATTCAACCTCGCCTAACGATTGCGCTTCTTTAAGCTTTTGCCTTAATTTATTTTGCTCTCCCTTTTTTTCCTTCGCCAATAATCGATCATATTGCGCCCTAACTATAATGTCTGCCGCGCCACCACATTCTTTTTGTTTAGTGACTTCGTCAAAAAGCTCTATAATATCGCCTTCTCTGTCAGCAATATTAATCAGTTGTGTTCCAGGCATTTCCTTAGCAATTTCACATGCTCGCCGATAGCTCTGCAGCCATCGATAGCTTTCCTTGTCCTCGATAGGTACTTTGTCTTGCTGAGACCCTTCTGGATTCACCTCAGGTTTTCTTTGCCAAAAGTTAATGTCTACTATTCCCAACATTACTCTTTCGGGAGTAACTGCAATTGTTGGATGCAGCCATAGCCCCTTCTTGGTGTTCGTGATTCGTTCCTTCCCTTCCATGGCGTCTTTAGAATTGTAATCCAATTCACTTGTGTCGTTAGGTAATAGAACAATGGGATATTCTTTCATTCGTGCAATTGTTTGTTCAATATGAGGAGCAATTATTTTCTTTTCCGATACTAGGCTGTTGCTGAAAAAATTATAGCACGCCTTTGTGTTCCCCCATGATTGGAACGTCTGAGGGATCGTTCTTCCAGGAGCCAGACCTAATGTTTCCACTATGTTGATTGCTCTTCGATTTAATCGAATATCTCCTAAGTCCATTGTCTGAAATTCTAATTCGGCCCAGCTCATAAACACCTCATATAAAGTTTTTTATGATGGAATATGAAAAACTTCACTAAGATATTTGACAAGCAAAAAGTGCTAAAGAAGACAAGAAATACTTATGGGTAATAGGATGTGCGCACGCGCACACTTCCGCTGTATAGCCCATGTAATCTTTTGATCCAGGAGTGACGT
>CAYGIZ010000100.1:0-1632 GCA_964350075.1 uncultured Candidatus Saccharibacteria bacterium
TCTTGCAAGCTGTACATTCATATTCCTTTCAAGCAGACTACCGAACTCTGTGCCTCCAAAATCCGGCTCATGACCCGGCATGATGAGTACGCGCACCTTTTTCGCGGGCGAATTATATTTGTCATGTAATTCCGGAATAGTTACAGGATCACGCGCGAGGATGGCGGCGATCATATTCCCTCCAACATATGACAAGCCTTTACCAACATACTGATATGCCATATCGACATAGTATAGAGCTTGAGGATAGCTGCCCATGAAATAAATAGTGTAGAAAATGGCGACGACAAAAATTGCTATGATTATATTTTTCATCTATGATATAAGATCTATTACAAGAATTGTATGCCAGAACTGCCAGAAGTACAAACTACGGCCAGCGGACTTGACCGGGTCGTCAGAGGGCTTTCCATCATAGATGTATGGACGGACTACAATAGCCCATATTATAAAGGTGCGGATAACATAAAGGATCCGAACTACTTTTCTTATTTTAAAAAGGTGGTGAAGGGCAAGAAAATTATCGATGTATCACGCAGGGCAAAGAATGTGCTGATAAATCTCTCTGGCAATCTCACTATTATTGTTCACATGAAAATGACCGGGCATCTCCTTTACGGAGATTACAATAGAAGCGATCCATATAACCGTTTCATTCATCTCATTTTTTATCTCTCAAACGGCAAAAATATCGAACTTTCTGATACCAGAAAATTTGCCAAGGTTGCTGTTGTGCCGACTGATACCATGCACCTGTCATCTCATCTAAAAAATATAGGACCGGAGCCTTTGGAGAAAGCTTTTACTTTCCATAAGTTTTTAGAAAGAATAAAAAATAAAAAGAATAAAAAAATAAAGCCCACGATGACAGATCAATCTGTGGTGGCCGGTATTGGAAACATATACGCCGATGAGAGCCTTTGGCGAGCAGGCATCCATCCGGAAGAGCTAGTGGAAAATATTCCTCTCGAAAAGATGAGAAAGTTATTCAAGGTAATACAGGAAACCCTATCTAGAGGCATAGATTTTGGCGGAGATTCCATGTCGGACTACAGAAACGTTCACGGAGAAAGAGGTAAATTCCAGGAACAGCATAAGGCATATCAAAGAAAAGGAGAGAGATGCTTAAGAGCCAGATGCAAAGGCTTCATCGTTCGTACGGTTGTTGCTGGCAGAGGTACACATTTTTGCGAGGTTCATCAGACACTAGGAAAAAATTCCAAATAAAACAATTCCCGCCGCAACGGAAACATTCAGTGACTCCTTCTCCCCCCTCATGGGTATTTCAATAATTTCATCGCATTGATCTAAAATCTCTTTTTCAATGCCATCCACTTCATTCCCAAGAATCAATAAATTCTTCCTGGCAGCTTTCACTTTTTTATAATCAATTGATTTCTTATCCTGCTCTACTCCAAATATTATAAATTTCTGCTTTTTTAATTCAAATATTAAATCAGCCAAATCCTTCACCTGTTCCCATTCCACCATTTTCTCTGCTCCAAGCGCTGCTTTTGCTATATCCCCTCTCGACCTGCCAAAACGATCCACCGGGGCCGGCGTATATCCAGAAAGGTACATTTTCGAAACTCCCATAGCTTCCGCTGTGCGAAAAATAGCGCCGACATTATG
>CAYGIZ010000101.1:0-1628 GCA_964350075.1 uncultured Candidatus Saccharibacteria bacterium
GCCGGAGTGCATCGACACCTTTTTCGCCAACGTGTTGAATGAAAGTCCGATCCTTCCAAAGAACCGGTTTCGGATCATCGAAGTACTTCTGACGAATGTCATTGAGACGACTCTCTGGCGTGTCTAGAAGAACGAATGTGCTGACGAGGTGGAGGATCTTGAGCAAAAGCCACCCTGTGTAGATGACCGATCCCGTCGTGTCGACCACTAGTTTTTCGCCCTTGAGCATCCGCCAAATGACTCGCCACATGACCTGCTTTTCGTACTTCAGGTACAAGGCAGAGTTCCTTGCGTGCCTCGCATCGTATGGTTGGCCCTGCCACTTTTCCATACCAGAAGTTCCGGTGTAGCCCAGACTGGTGAGGTGAGGACCGAGCATCTTCTCGATCTCGGCGTCGACGCAGACAAGCACGTAACCCGCTGCCGCCAAGTACTGACCCCAAGGAGTTTTTCCAGTACCGGAAAAACCGATGAGAACGATACTGCGAAAGATACTTCGTAAGACGCGTCGTAGCCAAGCCATGAACTCTCCACTAGTTGCTGAATTTTTAACTCGAGTCTGGATAACAGATTATGTTTTTTATATTAAAAAGTAAAGGACTCTTATCTTTTTGAAATAACACTCTTCTTATATACATCTAAATGTTCAAGCGCAATTCCAGTCCCCTTTGCAACACAATACAGTGGATCTTTTGCCAGAACGGCTTTGACACCAGTACGACGGAAAACAAGTTCGGGAAAATTACGTAGCTGGGATGAACCTCCTGTCATGATAATTCCGCGATCAATAATGTCAGATGAAAGTTCTGGTGGAGTTTCTTGCAAAACATCTTTTATGGCTTTTATCATCTCGCGGAGATCCTTGCTGATAGCTTTAACTATTTCATTTGTTTTTATCTCCACACTGCGAGGAAGCCCGGAAACAAAGTCGCGACCTTTTATTGTCATTACCAACTCCTCGTCTAATGGAATTGCAGAGCCAATTTTTATTTTTATATCTTCTGCAGTTTTGTCGCCAATACCCAGATTAAAAGTCTTTTTAATATAATCTGTAATTGCATAATCAATTTTATTCCCTGCACATTTGACCGAAGTTGAAGCTACAATACCGCCAAGAGATATGACAGCCACGTCTGTCGTTCCCCCGCCGATATCCACTATCATATGCCCCATGGCTTCGTGGATAGGGATACCTGCGCCAATAGCGGCCAGAATCGGCTCTTTGACCACATAAGCGTTCTTGGCCCCAGCACGAATAGCCGCTTCTATTACAGCTCTGCGTTCAGTAGAAGTCACCCCAGCTGGAACAGAGACTAGAACTTCTGGCTTTACGAAATTCCACTTGCCTAGAGCTTTGTCCATATAATGCCTTAACATGGCTTCTGTTACTCGGTAGTCAGCGATAACCCCATCTTTCATAGGCCTATATGCAATGATTGACTCGGGTGTTCGGCCAATCATTTCTTTGGCTTCAATACCTATTGCCACTATGCGATTGTCCTCCTCTGATACTGCTACAACAGACGGCTCATTTAAGACAATCCCGCGACCAGGTACAAAAACTAGAATGTTTGCAGTACCGAGATCAATACCAAGTTTTTTTGAGAAAATTCCCATGTGGTCTATAC
>CAYGIZ010000102.1:0-1602 GCA_964350075.1 uncultured Candidatus Saccharibacteria bacterium
AGTTATGGAATGGTATTTGGGTGGGCTTCACTCCTTGCACCAGAGTTTTTGTGGAGTCGGGTAGTTCCCTGTTTAGCAGTAGAGACATTAGCTCTGATTGTTTTGATGTTGTGGTTAACTGTAAGTTCATTATCCATAGGTCAAATTCCTACTTTTTTTATGGGTGCCATGGGTTTGTTTGTATTACAAGGGGTAGGCGCCGCGGCAAGAATTGCCAATAATTTGGGAGGAGAAAGTCCTTTTACAAGCTGGAATATGGTTTTGGCTGTATATCGGAAACTGCCCCCAGCTGGAGAGCTTATATTTGATATAAAGGAGCTTTTTTTGAGGGGAAATTTAAGCTGGGAACATATTGCACTGTGGTTTTTTTGGTGGGTGGTATTTGTGATACTATTCCGACTTAAATTGAAATATCCGCTCAAAACGCGAAGCACTGAAGCATAAATCTAGATCTGTGGAGACAAAAATATGAGGGTTCCCTTCTCATTCTTAACGACACAATTTGCAGATGCGGAGCCTATTTTCAATAAAATCAGAGAATTTCTAAAAAGGTGTGACTTTACGCTAGGGGAAGATTTGCAGGTTTTTGAAAAGAAATATGCAAATTTCTGTGGAGTCAAACATGCCATTGGTGTTGGGAGTGGGACTGATGCTATCTCTCTGTCCTTAAAATGTGCAGGGGTTTTACCCGGGGATGAGGTGATTACGGCACCTAATAGTTTTATCGCTACAACGGGTGCAATAGTTCAAGCGGGAGCTCGCCCTATTTATGTGGATGTGGCGGGTGACCTAAATATAGATGCTGAAAAAATTCAGAAAGCAATCACTGAAAAGACCACAGCGATTGTTCCAGTCCATTGGGCTGGAGCCGCGTGTGACATGGATACAATCTTGCGCATAGCAGAACAATACAAATTAATTGTAATCGAAGATGCCTGTCAGGCCCTGGGTGCTCAATGGAATAATAAATCTGTTGGCAGTTTTGGTTTGAGCGGTGCCTTTAGCACTCATCCGCTTAAGCCGCTCCATGTCTGGGGAGACGGAGGAGTCATTGTCACGAATTCGGATGATATGAACGATAAACTTCGGCTTATTCGCAATCATGGATTACAGGGTAGAGATGAGGTTGCTTGCTATGGAGTAAATAGTCGATTTGATAATTTGCATGCCATTGTAGGAAATGTCGTTTTTGATACTCTTACGGATACTATTGAAAAGCGGATTCATCACGCAAAAACATTTGATGATGCATTTAACCGAGGAAAACTCAGCAATTTTATTAAAATACCAGCGAGAATTAACCAAGCCAAACACGTGTATCACCTTTATATGATCGAAGTATCTCAAAGGCAGACATTACTATCTCATCTACAAAACAAAGGTATTGAAGCGAAAGTGCACTACCCTATTCCCCTGCACTTGCAACCCGCCGCCAAACAGTTTGGCTACCAAAAGGGAATGTTTCCTAATACTGAGCGACAAAGTGATTCTTTTTTAACACTACCATGCCATCAATACTTAAGTGATGAACAAGTAAAGTACACAATTGATGTGATTTCAAAATTTTATGGTGTCTAATGTCAATACAAATCCCATTTATTG
>CAYGIZ010000103.1:0-1593 GCA_964350075.1 uncultured Candidatus Saccharibacteria bacterium
TCCTTGAGTATGAAAAAGGCTTTTTAAAAAGGGCTGCCACAAGAGGCGATGGAAAAATAGGCGAGGATGTGACGGAAAACGTCAGGACGATAGAATCAGTTCCTCTTAAATTAAACAAAACTGTCGATATCATCGTCGAAGGAGAAGTTTGGATGGCCAAGAGTCAGTTGAAAAAAATGAATGAAGATAGAAAGAAAAAAGGCGAGGAGCCTTTTGCTAATCCCCGCAATCTCGCAGCCGGTTCTATCCGCCAGCTGGATTCCAAGATCGTGGCCGAGAGGAAATTGAGGACTTTTATTTATGATATAGCGCAATATGACTCCGCACCTAGCCGGCAGTTTATCGAATTGAAATTGCTGAAGGAACTCGGCTTCAAGGTCAGTCCCTACAACAAACATTGCCGGAATATGGACGAGGTTATCGAATATTGGAAAGAATGGCAGGAGAAAATGAGCAAGGAGGATTATCTGGCTGACGGCATTGTAGTAAAGGTGGATGAAATAGAATATCAAAAATTGCTTGGCTATACCGGCAAGGCGCCAAGATGGGGGATTGCATTTAAATTTGCGGCTGAACAGGTGACGACAGTCTTGGAGGATATTGCGTTCCAGGTTGGTCGTACGGGTGTCGTAACACCAGTCGCGCATTTGAAGCCGGTCCAGGTTGCCGGCTCTACCGTTTCGCGCGCTACTCTGCATAATGAGGATGAGATCAAGCGCCTGGATGTTCGCATCGGTGATACTGTCATCCTGCAGAAGGCAGGAGATGTGATTCCTGATATTGTATCCGTAGTGGCGGAGCTTAGACCAAAGAATTCCAAGCCATTTATTTTTCCGGTGCATGTTCCAGCCTGCGGAGGAGATGGGCGGATAGAGAGAGTTCCTGGGCAAGCGGCTTGGAGATGCGTTTCTCTGAATTCTGTGGAACAGCATAAAAAGAAATTTTACTATTTTGCGTCGAAGAGATGCTTTGATATTGATGGACTAGGTCCCAAAATTATTGACGTGCTTTTGGAAAATAATTTGATCGCGACTTTTGATGATGTGTTTACTTTGAAACGCGGGGATCTCCTAGCCCTGCCTCGTTTTGCGGAGAAATCTGTCGATAATCTCCTTGCTTCAATTGAAAAAGCCCGCAAGGTTACTCTGCCGCGTCTTTTGGCTTCGCTTTCTATTCCACAAGTTGGAGAAGAGACCGCCTACGATGTAGCTAAGCATTTTGGCAGTTTAGAAAAAATACAAGAGGCTAAATATGAAGAAATAGAGTCAATATATGGAGTGGGACCAGTTGTGGCGCAAGCTATTGTGGATTGGTTTCAGGATAAGGATAATAGAAAATTGGTAAGGAATCTTTTGAAGCATATAAAGATAGAAGCAATAGAGGTGGCAAGCAAACTGGCTGGGAAAAGTTTTGTATTCACAGGCTCATTGCCAACTTTAGAAAGGGAGGACGCGCAGGAAATGGTCCGTAAGAACGGAGGAGAGATTTCTAGTTCCGTATCAAAAAATACAACTTATGTGGTAGCAGGAGAAAGCGCTGGATCAAAATTAGATAAGGCGAGGGAATTGGGGGTGAGAATAATAGGGGAGGAGG
>CAYGIZ010000104.1:0-1532 GCA_964350075.1 uncultured Candidatus Saccharibacteria bacterium
ATATAATAGCCTCTAAGCGATAGAGTTGCGTTCTGTATTTTTTACCATCGGAAGCAGTTATTAAGGATTCCTTAATAACTGATTTTGGGGAAAGTTCTCCTTCAGAAAAGATATTCTTCAAGTGGATATTGATATTCTGCAGTGTGGTCTGAAAAAGCTCTGCTATGAGTTTTTGAGTAAGCCACACAGTCCCATTCTCAAGGCGAACTTCAATTCGTTGACGACCGTCCTCTGTTTGATAAAGGAGGAGTTGACTTTCATTGAGTTGATCGGGTTTCTTCATAACTGCTGCCCTCCCTTTATTTTCATATCCTCAGCAGACCAAATCACGAAACGGTTTTGCATGAAACTCAGGACGGAGATAATCTCCCCTTTTTGCATGAACGACAATAGCATGCAAGCGCCCTTCTTCTGCTAGAGCAACGGCCGCATCTTTGGAGTACCACCGTTCCTGTTTCAAATCCTTAATGAGATATTCTGATACGACGTGCTTTCTGTTCATTCGGACACAAACAACAGACTTAACCTCTACGAATTCCTCGAATCCCTCTTTCCATCCCTCATGGACTTCCATAGCTTTCAATAACTTTTCGCACTCATCATTGTTCAACGATTTGACAGTGCGTTTCATATCAAGCTTGGTTTGTACTCGAATCGCTTTTCGATAATCCTCAACTTCCTGGGTATCAGGTTTATCAGCAGGTACTCCCGTATATTTTCTCGGCAGTTCATTCAATGTCAGTCGTTGATAAAAATCTTTCTTTAGAAGAAGCCGCATAGACTGTTTACCTATGGCATAGTCAGGAAAGACCGGACGCCCCTTGGCTTTTCCAATGCAGCCCGTTTCTCTTGCATGGGAGCCGTCTCCCCATGCCAAGTTACCTGGATTATTATTTCTCCAAGCATGAGTACCTATCTTGCCATTCTTATCGTGATACCGGATAGTTTTATTCCCATCCGTATCATAATACACCACAGAAATGCCAGGAGGTTCTCCCTCAGCCGCACGGAGAAACTTTTTTTTACTCATGGATTAATACCTCAGCAATCTCTACCACAAATGGAGTATGACAATGCGCAGGCTGAGCACTAATCACCGCGTCAATCGTGACCCTTTTGTTTTCGTAACACGCTACAGACTCAGACTCTTCTGTAAAGAATGAGTCCAACGTCACCAGATTGGCATTAGGTTCATCTGCTCGCAATTCAGAATCGATAAACTCGCTCATATAGCAATCATTTGTTATACCCGCCTGTGCCTTGGCTAAGCGGGCCAAAGACTGTTTATCTACATCCAAAATCCATCTCGGCTCAGCCCAGTCCCCCTCGTCCACACTTACAAAATTGGGAGGTCCGGGGAAAATCATATCTTTCACAATACCGGACAACATGACATGCACGAAGTAATTGGGATTCGTAGACGCTTTCTCATGATCTTCCTGAGACGGCGTGGCATAAAGAACTTGGAAACTTAAAAATGCAGCTGTTGCAATTACTCTCATAAGAGCTACCTATCTCGGAGAGTATACCTA
>CAYGIZ010000105.1:0-1528 GCA_964350075.1 uncultured Candidatus Saccharibacteria bacterium
GGGCTGCTCTACCAACTGAGCTAAGGGCGCATATATATGCTAGACTATCGTAAATTAAAGAAATTATCAATGGACATAAATATTCTCTACGAAGACTCCGACATCCTCGCTGTCGACAAGCCGGCTGGTTTAGTTGTACATCCAGATGGAAAAACAGATGAGCCAGCTTTGACGGATTGGATTTTGAAAAATTATCCCAAGACAAAAGATGTTGGTGAGATGCAGGGAGACATTACTCGTCCCGGAATAGTTCATCGGTTGGATCGCGGAACCTCTGGAGTGATTCTTGTTGCAAAAACAAAAGATGGACATTCTTGTCTCAAAGAGCAATTTCAAAATCAGCAGATTTCAAAAAAATACATTGCAATTGTTCACGGAGACATGAAAGATAAATATGGAATCATCGATCGACCGATAGGCAGAAGTCCGAGTGATTTCCGTAAATGGTCGGCATCTAGGGGGGCGAGAGGGGAGATGAGGCCGGCGGAGACTTGGTGGACACTTCTTGGTGTTGGAAGAGATGATAAAGGAATATATTCTCTGGTGGAGGTAGAGCCTAAGACCGGACGTACACACCAGATAAGAGTGCATTTCAAGGCTATCCAGCATTCCATAGCTTGTGATGAACTGTATTCTCCGGAAAGGCAATGTACGATAGGAATGAAGAGAACGGCGCTCCATGCCTTGTCAATTTCATTTAAAAACTGTTCCGGCAAGACAATTACAGTAAAATCTCTTCTTCCAAAAGACTTTCAGGAAGCGTTAAGAGAATTGGGATTGGCTGAAGTTGCTAAAAACACAGGCATATGTTAGATTTGTTTCTACTTATATATACATATGGCAACTAATAAAAACGTCATTTCCACAGTAAATATCGAAGAACGAAAGGCTATGAACCTCCGCTCTGGAGACACTGTGCGTGTCTGGCAGAAGGTCAAGGAAAAGGATAAGACGCGACTCCAGGCATTTGAAGGACTTGTTCTCGCACGAAAGCACGGTAGTGAGGCTGGGGCTACTTTCACCGTCAGAAAGGTGATGGATGGTGTGGGCGTAGAAAAGATTTTTCCTCTCTATTCTCCTGTTGTTGATAAGATAGAAGTACTAAGAAGGTCAAAGGTCCGTAGAGCGAAACTCTATTTCGTCCGCGAAAAGGCCGCAAAGGAAATCCGAAGAGGCATGCGCCGAATGCTCGCGCTGGAGCCTGGAATGAATACTGATACAAAGATCGCGGATGCTGCAGTTGAGGAGAAAAAGGAAGAGGTGAAGGCGTAATATACTATATACATAAGCCCAGGTGGAGAAATTGGTAGACTTACTGCCTTGAGGTGGCAGCGCCGTAAGGCATGCAGGTTCGAGTCCTGTCCTGGGCACAAATTATTTAGACCTGTTTTTGCTTTCACATAACTATACTTATATCATAAATATGTTATAAAGATGGAGTAGAAAGATTGGTGAAAACATGGTGGCTATGGTGTAGCGGTAGCACACGAGCTTGTGGAGCTCTTAGTCTGGGTTCAACTCCCAGTAG